>NZ_KV797640.1:152577-204867 GCF_001809415.1 Rothia sp. HMSC058E10
TTCTCCGAGGCGACCTTCACCGAGGGTGCTGACTTCTCCGAGGCGACCTTCACCGAGTTTGCTAACTTCTTTGGGGCGAAATTCGCCGATGACACTGACTTCTCCAAGGCGAGCTTCCCTCGGAATCACTTCTTTGGGGCGAGATTCACCGGGGGTGCTAACTTCTCCGAGGCGACCTTCACCGAGGGTGCTAACTTCTTTGGGGCGAGATTCACCAGGGGTGCTGACTTCTCCGAGGCGACCTTCAAAGAAAAACCAATATTTGAATACGCACTAGGTAGTAAAACTTATAGAGCGAGGTTTTCTCATAAAGCTGATCCAAAAAGCTATAACTTCGAAGTTTCGCCTAATAGCCCTTATAAAGTTGAAACTGAAGAGCAAGAACTCAATGGGGTAACGCTTAGAATTCCTAAAGATGCAATACTTTTCGATCCAGATGATCCATCTGAGCAGAAATATGAAGATGACGGCTACCGGGTAAATTATATATTCGCTAAAATGACAGATTAAATTCTCCTTGCAACAACAAAAATTAATGATCCTTAGGAACACATCAAAATGACTAAAACATCAAGAGGTCATGAAGAAGCCAACGTCACTGCCTCTGTTGGTAAAACCGAAAACTTTGTTAGTAAACACTTCGTGGGATTGTTAATCGGACTGACAACTGGCGGTTGCATTCTAGCTTTTGGCCCTTTGCTACTCCACCTGTGCGGCTGGATTGGTGACATTGACTCGATGCTCCGCCTCCATATCCTCTACGTCACTGGTGGCATAATCGCTGTTCTGGGACTCATAGAAACACATCGCAAAAACACAACAGACAGAATAAAAGCAGACGCCGATATTCAGAACTATCAGGCATCACAAAGTCACCAGGCAAAGACACTCAACGAACAAGCTCGACAATTTACCGAAACCATCGCAAAGGAACGCGAAAAAATCGAGGCAGATAAAGCCAAAAATGAACAGGATCATATACGACAGGTACACGCTGAACGGCGTAGTCGGTACACTACAGCAATTGAGCAACTATCCAGCGATAAAGCCTCTATCCGCCTTGGCGGCGTCTACACTCTCGTAGGACTGGTGGATGAATGGCTAGCAGATGAAAAGACCATACCCAGTATTGAGGAACGCCGCAAAGAAGGACAGGTCATTATCAACAACCTGTGTGCTTATATCCGTTCCCCCTTTGATTTGGCCTCTAAACACAAAGAACTCTCCAAAGAACACCAGGCTCCAGAAAATTACGAAGGCGGCACAGAACAGTTCAGTGAAGAACAAGGACGATTTCGTGAAGAACAAGATATACGCCTGGGAATCATGCAAGAAATGCGAGATCGATTACGTAATCGCCTCCACAGCTTAGAAAATGATTCAGGACCTTGGTCAAATTTCGATTATAATTTTGTAAATGCTACGTTTTTCTACGATATTGATCTCAGTGGAGTAAGGTTTACTAATGAAGCTAATTTTACTGATGCGGTATTTAGTAAAAGCGCAGAATTTACAGAATCAAAATTTACAAGTGGAGCGAACTTCTGTAAAGCAAGATTTATTGAAGACGCTAACTTTAAATTTTCTATATTTATGACAAATGTTGCTTACAGAAACGTATCTTTTACCCAGACGATATTCAAAAAAGACGCAATATTTAAGTATGCAACATTTATTAGCAAAGCCGACTTTACTAAATCAACTTTCACTAAGAAAGCCAATTTTATTGGAGCGACATTCGATAAAAATATTTTTCTTCCTGGAGGAGCATCCTTTACTGAGGCACATTTTATACAAGCACCTAGGTTTGAGGGTCATCCTTCAAATGAGCTACCCTCTACACGATTTGTGCAAGGTTCAAAAAATGACTTTAGAGTTTCTGAAGACAGTTCATTCATAGAGACCGAGAAACATCGTAGCCCTAACGGAACTATCACCACCATTCCGAAAGGGTGCATCATCTTTGCCCCTGAAGAACCCTCCTGACCAGGAAGACCTTGCCGACAGGCTAGGACTACCTTGAATAATGCAGATTAAGTCGTATCATCTGTTCCCAAGGAGTACGCAATACGCCCCTAAGTTGCGTTATTCGTGGGACTACAAAGATAGGAGGTGAACGCTATGATGCTGGGCACGTACTACATAGGCTATGAAGGCATCAGAAAGAGTGCCTTCACCTGGCAGGGGCTACGCTGGGGACTCGCGCAGGGGTACATTAGCCGCGCGGATATTCTGCGGTATGCCTCCGACCGGCTGAAGGAAGACTCCAGCGACCTAGAATACGAGCTCTACCAGTGCAAACCCGAACACACCTACCGGATTGATGGGATTCTGGCCGAACTCGCGCGGCACGAAGACTCCCCTGAACTCACCAACCCCGACCCCGGAAGCCCCGACCCCCGCCACACGCTCTGGCTGTATCTGCTACTCAAACATGTGTATGAGCACCGCAAGAACTTTGACGACCCGCTGGGCGAGGTAGAAATTCTTCACACCGATTTTGGCTACCCCGAGGATGTGACCCCATTCGTGCGATACATGCCCCCGACCGACTATGACCCTTCAACATACACTCGCCAAGAGAACATCGACAGACTCTATGCTCTGTGGGAGGCGTACTTGCGCGAGGCTAAAACCCGTTTTGAGGTGTAACAGCCAAAACTTGCCTGCCTATCTAGAAGAGTTTTTTGCATTCAGAAGCGATAAGCTCTTCTGAATGCAAAAAACTCTTCTGAATAGAAACGACGCTTCGGCAGGCAGCCCTAATACCGCTGCCTTTCCTGTTCCGCTGGCATACACTTAAAACCATGTACCGCATCATGACTGTCTGCACCGGAAATATTTGCCGCTCCCCCGTGGGCGAGTACCTGATTCGTGAGCACGCGCGCCAGGCGGGGCTTGAGGTTGAGGTTGCGTCCTCCGCCATCACGGACTACGAGATCGGCAACCCCATCGACACCCGCGCCGGGCGCATACTCACCGCGCGCGGCATCGACCCCAGTGGGCACCGCGCATCCAGATTCGTTGCCGAAGACTTCGACCGCTACGACCTGATTCTGGCGATGGACACCCCGCACTACCTGCACCTGAAACAGCTTGCGCGCACCGAAGACGACAAAGCCAAAATCCGTATGATGCGCTCCTTCGACCCCGCAATGGCGGGCAAAAACCTGGACGAGCTGGGCATCTACGACCCCTGGTACGGGCAGATGCGCGACTTCGAGTACACGACCGAGCTTATCGACACCGCGGCGCGGGCGCTGATCGCCGAGCTGAGCGCAACCCCGCAGGACTAACGCATGGGTGTGTGGAGCACAGGTTTCGGCAACGGCTACGAAACCAACAACGTTGAAGAAATCTTGGAATTCTGCCTGAAAACATACCGCGGACTCGCCCTGCCGCCTACCGACGAAGACGGGATACCACTCGATACCAACGCCCTCAGCGACGCCGCATTACCGCTTATCATCGGTATCGACGGGCGCAGCGGAAGTGGCAAAACAAGGCTCTCTGAGCTCCTAGAGCAGTCCTTATCTGCCGAAGGAATCGGTGTGCGCGTGCTCCACCTAGACTCTATCTACCCCGGCTGGGACGGGCTTGAGGAAGGCACAAAAGCGTGGCAGAAAATCTCGCGGAACCTGCGCAGCGGCAAGCCCGCCAGCTACCGGGAATGGGACTGGCACGCGGATGCGCCCGGCACCGAACACACGATCGACCCCGCTCAGGAAACCGTGATTATCTGTGAGGGTGTGGGGGCAATCGCCGGTACCTGCGATGTGCGCATCGTGGTGAGGGCGCCCGACGAGCTGCGGTACAGGCGGGCTATAAACCGCGACGGCGATATGTACCGCCCGCACTGGGAACGCTGGGCGGCGCAGGAAGAAGCCCTCCTCGCTGCATACTCCGCCACGTATGCGCAGGCGGACATCATCTACCGCACGGCGTAGTAGCCCTCTACCCTGCCGTTTGCTGTACCCGTGTTTACCCTCCCCTGAGATAAAGAGCCTTGAAACGTGAATAAAGAGTTAGAAATCCAGCTTTATTCACGAACAAGGCTTTTTATGTGCCCAGCGGCGGCAAAAAAGTTTAGCACCCACGCCACTTACGCCGGATGCGCGCATCCGCCGTCATGGGCACAGTTCAGGCGCTTCTGGGCGGACTTGCCGCACCCTTGGTTTCGCTGGGCGGCGAGGGTTCCTATATGCCGATGGCGTTCTCAATTCTGGGCTTCGCACTGATGACAGCACTCGTGCTCTTCACAACCCCGCGTAAGGACGCCGACTATGCGGCAGACGGCGGTGAAGGTAGGCGCTAACGCTTCGCATCGAGCATGTTAATACGTTGATACCCAAGAAGCGGGTTTTTGCCGAAAAGATGAAAAATATCATCATTTTCGAGCAGAAACCCGCTTCTTCTCGTAATCACCCTAGCTGCTGGTATTCTGATAAATCCTAAGATTTTAAGGAGGCTGACCGTGAGCACTAACGAAAACCTCACAAGTGCAGAGATCATCAAACGGTTCAACCACTTCTACGACTGCTGGCTGGATTCGATCACCATAACCTATGCAAAGGGAACAGCTGTTCGTCTGCGATTCTGCGCGGTGGACCGGAACCATGTAGACGGCGGCTGGGAGAAGGCCGCTACCGACGACGTCTGGCGGTACGTCACCGTAACCCTGGAAGATATTTCGGACTACCGGGTGCAAGGCCCGTTCATCAGCATATGCAGCGGAGTTCATGTTCTCGAACGGGACGGCAAAATCGGGCTCGACATCGAGGGGGACAACGACAACCCCGAAACCTTCGAGGACATCGCCGAAGCAGACATATACTTTATCGCCGAAAACGCCACCTGGGAGCTGGGCCCGCTCGGCGTGCACTGCGGTGAGGGCACGTGAGCCACTACACTGGAAACATGACTAGTTCCGTGATGCTCCTAAATTCAGAGAACCCGCAAGGCGTTGCCGTAGACCCCACCCAACCGCTTATCGGCGTGGAAGACCAAGGATTTACCCGTGGCGATGGCGTTTTTGAGACCATGCTCGCCGTTGATCGGCGTGTGCGAAAACTTGATATGCACCTCACCCGACTCGAATCTTCGGCGCGTATGCTCGACCTGCCCGAACCCGACCTGCACCAGCTTCGGGATGCACTAACGAACCTCCTCGCCCAGGCAGTGCCCGGCGCCCACACGGAAATCGGCGAAGAGCATATTGTCAAAATCATTATCTCGCGCGGGCTGCCAAGTGCCTCTGCGGGAATGCCCGCCGGGCCGTACACCCTGCTGATCGCGTCCCCGGTGCCCGAAACTACCGTGAACCAGCGGCAGAACGGCGTGAAGGCCATGCTGCTGCCACGCGGGCACGACCCCGCCGATAATACCGCATACCCGTGGCTGCTAGCAGGCGCGAAAACACTATCGTATGCGGTCAATATGGCGGTTTTGCGGTATGTGCACAGCCGGGGCGCTGATGACGCGATTTTTATGACCGACAACCGCCGTATTCTGGAGGGGGCAACTTCGTCGGTGCTGATGGCGCGTGTCGAAAACGGTGTAAAGACGATGTACACCCCCGAACCGAACCACGGAATCCTGCCCGGTACCACGCAGGGCGCTATTTTTGAGGCGGCGCGGCGCGACGGCTGGGAACTAGGCTACGGCCCGCTGTACCCGCAGGATCTTTTCGAGTCAGATGGGGTGTGGCTCGCCTCCTCGGTGCGTCTGCTCGCCCCGGTCACGCATTTGAACGGTACGGCATTAGCGCATGATGCGCAGCTCACGCACCGGTTCTTGGAATACCTGGCACAGGGCTAAAGTGCAGGGTTAGCGGCGCAAGGCTGATACTTGCGCCGCGCCTTTACCCCGGTTTTTCAGGCCCGGAGTACCTAGCGGCAACTTCGATGCGGCTACTGCCACAAGAAGCGCAGAGTTCCCAGCCCCAACGAAACTCCGTAGGCGCACGCCACGATCACGGCGGCGGCAACCGCAACATACGCATCACGCCGGGAATAGGCCGGCACGCGTGCCCAGGAGCGTTTGCCGGTGCCGAAACCGCGCGCCTCCATCGTGACCGCAAGGCGCGAACCGCGGCGAATTGCCTGTACCATGAGCGCGAAGGCCTGCCCGGCACCGGTTTTGATGCGCCCGAGCGGGCCCTGACCCGCGCCCAGTCCGCGTGCACGCCGTGCCTGCCCCAGCGTATTCCACTCCCCAAATAGGATGCCGACAAGGCGTAACGCCGCCAACGCGGCAAGCACGAAACGGGCGGGCAGGCGGAAAGTTTGGGCAAGCGAATCACCCAGGTCGGTTGGGTCTGTTGAGAGCACAAACGCGAAGGTCGGCAGAATCATCGCCAGGGAACGAATCATCATCGAAAACGCCGCCGCGAGCGACCCTTCCGTGATGGTGTTCAGCCCAAAATCGAGTAGTACGGCACCGGTTTTATTGACCAGAATCGCCACGCTCCAGCCAGTGGTCAGCACCGCGATCAGGATAGGCCAGCTGCGCGCCAGCAGGTTTACCGGCCGAAACCCGACCGCAATAAACCCCAGCAGCTCCAGCCCAAAAATGATAGCCGCGGTTACCGGGTCTTGAATGAGGATTGCCGCAAGAACTAGCACGCCCGCAACCACTAATTTGACGCCCGCGTTAAGCCCGCCAAACCAGCTGTTACGCTCGGCACTCGGCCCGAAAAAATCGGTATTCATGCGCTACTTCCCTTCCTGAAGACTCCGGTCTGCGGGCTCATGCGGCAGGCTTTCAAGCGTTATGCTCCGCCCGCCCAAAGCCGCCGTAAATTCGAGATCGTGAGTCACCGAGATCACCGCAACCCCCTCAGTAAGAAGCCCGCGAATCAAGCGCACCAGTTCGCCCCAGGTGCTCGCATCCTGACCGAAGGTCGGTTCGTCAAGAATCAGCACGCGCGGCGCCGTCGCCAAAGCAGAGGCAACCGACAGCCGGCGTTTTTGCCCGCCCGAAAGCGTGAACGGGTTGGCATCTAAGAGTCCGTCTAAACGCAAGCGTTCGGCGAGGGATGCGGTGGCGGCGGCGAGCGCATCATCATCAATTTTTTCGCGGCGCAGGGCGGCGAGGCGGCGCGGCCCGAGTTCGAGTTCTTCGCGCACGCTGCCGCGCACGAATTGGTATTCGGGTTCTTGGAAAACGTAGCCGATGCGCCCGAGCAGTTGGGCGGGAGTCCAGGAGGGAATATCCCAGCTGGCGGCTGTTTTCTCGCGGGTGAGGGAGCTTTCTGCCATTGGGTTTTGGTCGAACTCGCGCAGTACTTCGTGCGCGTGCAGGGTTCCGTTGGGGGCGTAGAGGAGCCCGGCGAGAGTGAGTGCGAGGGTTGATTTTCCGGCGCCGTTGGGGCCGAGAATGCTCAGGTGCTCGCCTTCTCGAATGCTCAGGTTAATGCCCCCGCGCAGGGTAGGAATATCCAGGGGCACGGATGCGGGTTCCGGCATGGTTTTGAGCTGTCGTCGGCGTGCCCGTAACTGTTTTTTGCTCGGGAATTCCCGCGTAATCGCAAGGTTTTCGGCGCTTAGGAGTATGCGCCCGCTCGGTGCCGCCGCGGCGGCGGGTTCGGGAACATACCCAGGCACCCACACGCCGTTGGCGATGAGGGTTTCGCGGGCTTCGGCGAGCACAGTTTCGGGCGCGCCGTCGTGGGTGATGCCTCCATCGGCACCGAGCACGATGACGCGGTCCATATGCTGCGCCCACACGCCCACCCGGTGTTCGACGACGATCAGGGTGGCACCGGTTGCCGTGACCGCCTGCACCACGGCATCGCGCACCTGCTGAACGCCTTCGGGGTCGAGGTTCGCGGTGGGTTCGTCAAGCAGAATGGCGCGCAGGTGCATCGCCAGGATTCCGGCGAGCCCCAGGCGTTGTTTCTGCCCGCCCGAAAGCGCATTCGTGGGATGCTCATGCGGCAGGTAGTCGAGTCCGACGGCGGCGAGCGCATCGTCAACGCGCGCCCAGATTTCTTCGCGTGCGACCGCAAGATTTTCGGGGCCGAAGGCTACGTCATCGCCCACGCGGGCGAGCACGACCGATGATTCTGGGTCTTGCTGCATGAGCCCGATGAGTCCGCGTGCGTCTTCGGGGTCTACGCCGTCGATGCGCGCGCTACCGCTTTGGCTTTGCCCGTCGTGATCGTGCAGCACCCCGGCGATAGCGTGCAGGAGCGTTGATTTTCCTGCGCCGGAGGGCCCCAGCAGCAGTACTTTCTGCCCGGGTTCGATGCGCAGGTTCACGTTCGAGAACGCGGGTTTTTCGCGCCCGGGGTGGTGCCAACCGAAGTTGTGAAGGTCGATTGCGGCACCGCGGGCACGCGCATCGGGGGCGGTACTGTGGGGTTCGGTCATGGTTGCACCCTGGGTTGCGGATGGTTCAGGATGTTCCGTGTTTGAGGGTTTGAGCGTTGAGATAGGCTGTGACATACGCCTGCCTGCCTATTATCCGCGTGCGGTACGTGCCTGCACGCCGGAGGCAAGCGAGGCAAGTACCCCGGTTTTAGCGAGTGCTTTCGTGAGTCCCCAGGAGAGTACCCCAGCGAGCACAATTCCTGAGACGACCGCGCATACCACGTAGATGACGGCTTTGAAGATTTCCATGTCTGGGTAGTAGATGATGATTTCGTTGACGCCCATGAAGAGCCCGCTCAGTGCGCCCGCGAAGGCTGCTGTGCTGAGGTTCCAGACGCGGTATCCGAACACGGCGAAGGCGATCTCGGCGCCAATTCCCTGGAAGAATCCGGCGATGAGGATTGATTGGCTCCAGGCGCCTCCGGTGAGGAATACGGAGATGACGGCGGCGACGATTTCGCAGTAGAGTGCAGCGCCGGGCTTGCGGATAAGGTACCCGCCGAGCACACCGGCGAGCAGCCACATACCGGCGACGATGGGTCGGTATTCGGGAACCGCCGCGAAGAGCGTTTTAGTGGCGGGGTCTACGGCAATATCCCAGATCCAGAAGATTACCGCGCAGGCGGCGGCGACCACAGAGACGATGACGATTTCATTGACCCGCCAGCTGAGGCGAGATTTTTGAGACATATTTTCCTCCCAATGATTGGAAGGGGAACATTCACACCCGTTGCGGGTGGGGTGTTGAGAAAACATATTTCGACTCCCTACGCCGGTACTAACCGGATCAGGTTCGAGGGTCTGCGTTGCACTCTCAGCGCCCGTCTGCGGCGCTCCCCTGTCGTGTTGCTTCGAGAGTTCGAAGCCTATAAACGTTTACATTCTATGCTGTATGAGTCGTTTTCTGTGAGTTCGTTGAGTTTTTGAATCGGTTTATGACAAGAACGTGTGGCAGGTCGGTAATATGATTCCTTGATTTGCCGCTGGTATACGCCTTTCAGACCCGCAATACTGTGCTTTTTCTCACGTTCTAGAGTTTTTACCCCGATTTTTCGTGTATGCGCGCGTTAAAACAGGTCATGTTCTCTGCATCTGAGCCGTAAAGCCGATAGGCTAGGGATAGTCACTTCTGATTTTTGAGGAGAAGATATGAACCCCGTAGCAAAGATTGCTATCACTGGTGCCAATATGGCCGCCGCCGCCCTGACAAGCAAAGGTCTTGGCGCAGCGTGGAAGCGTGTGACCGGTAACGAACCTCCTACCATCGGTCCCGAGTCCGAAGATACCCTGCGCAATGTTATTGTGTGGACCGTCATCACCTCCGTGGTGGGTGCTCTGGTAAGCGTCGGTATTGCCCGCGCACAGCGCCGTTTCTTCTCATAATTTCACGGTGTATTTTGGGTGGATGCGCCGCCCCCGCAGCCTTCACGCTGCAGCGGTGTGCGCATCCTTTCCGATGTGCTGATCATGTTCCTGCTCAGAAAAGAACACGGCGCTCGGCACGCTGGGAGGCGATGCCTACGGCAGTGTCGCCGGGTAAGCTACAAGACCAGCACCAGATTGAGGGCGCCTAGCTGCGTCTTACACGAAAGTGAACACATCCGTTATGACTAGACGCGTTCCCGACCACAGTACCAGTCGCCGTTCGGTTGCATCTTGGGTGCTGTGGGATGTCGGCTCGTCGAGCTTCGACACCATCATGATGACCTTCATTTTTACGGTCTACCTCACCAGCTCTTACTTCGGCTCAACCGAGGATGCATCGGCGGCACTGTCACTGGGATTGACCATTGCCGGGTTCTGTATTGCCTTTTTCGCTCCGGTTTCGGGCCAGCGCGCCGATAAATCCGGTAAAGGTATTTTCTGGTTAGGTGTTAATACGCTTTCTCTGGTGGCGTTCTCTGGACTGTGTTTTTTCGTATTTCCCGATGAAGCGCATCTGTGGCTGGGCGTGATTCTCGTATCTGCGGCGAGCGTATTCAGCGAATTTGCGGTCGTGAATTACAACGCTATACTTCCACGCATTTCAACCCCGAATAATATCGGTAAAATCTCGGGGATCGGTTGGTCGGCGGGGTATGTGGGCGGCCTAGTGGCCCTAATTATCGTGTTGTGGGGCTTCGTACTTGAGCCTAACGGGCTGCACCTGAGCACCGACAACGCCTTCAATATTCGCGCAGTGGCACTGTTCTCCGCCCTGTGGTGCCTGATCTTCTGCACGCCTTTGCTAATTCGGATGCGCCGCCGCGAACGGGTGCTTCCGGAGGTCCTTCCCACAGGTGAACTCAGGTTCTTAGAACGCGGCCTAGCCAGGCTTTCTCCGGCACGCCAAGGCGGTCTTTTTGCAGCCTACAAGGAGCTGTGGCGCACCATTATGCGGCTGCGCACCACGGCACCGCAAACCCTTTATTTCCTGTGTGCCAGCGCTATCTTCCGCGATGGTTTAGCCGGTATCTTCACCTTCGGCGGCGTGCTGGCGGCTGGTTCCTTCGGGTTCAGCACCTCGGATGTCATTATTTTCGGTGTTGCCGCCAACGGTGTTGCCGCCGTAGGCGCGGTGCTGGGCGGGTACCTAGATGACTATCTGGGGCCCAAAAAGATTATTATTTTCTCGCTGGTGGCCATCCTGATCGCAGCCGTACCCCTACTCTTATTCCCCTACCCCATGACCTTCTGGATTTGCGCACTCATTCTCGCCCTCTTCGTGGGGCCCGCGCAGTCCTCGTCGCGTACCTTCTTGGCGCGCATCGCCGATCCCGGTACGGAAGGTGAGCTCTTCGGGCTGTATTCGACAACCGGGCGTGCAACCAGCTTCTTGGCACCCATGCTGTTCGGGCTGTTTGTCACGATTTTCAACGCCCAGGTGTGGGGTATTGTCGGCATTATGATCGTGGTGTTGGCGGGTCTGCTCATGACTCTGCCGTTAGAATCGCCACAGGCGCTTCACCTGCGTAAGGCACGCCGCGCCGAAAAGAAAGCGGCCAAGGCGGCGCAGCGGTAGTTCTTTACTCGCCCCCCCTTGACCTACGAGTCTTACCCCGCGAGCAGATAGCGGATTGCTATCTGCTCGCGTATTTATTGGGTTTTTAGTTCGAGTCTTCTTCGGTATACAGCGGGTCGTCTACGGTGCGCATCGTGAGTATGCCGCTTTCAGACAGCTGCTCAACAACCTGGCGATGCGCATCCTCGGGCAGCCCCTCAAACAACTCACGCATGACTTCGTAGTGCTCCCGCACCGTCAGCTCGTGAGCGGCGTTAATCCAACACTCCGCCGCGAATGCGGAAAGCTCATCCAGTGAATCTCCGTGATGCAGCAGGAATTTTTCTCCATCCACCAGGTACCCGACGGTACCGAACATGCGCTGAAGAACCTGCGTGCCGTTGGGGTATACGTTCGGCAAGCGGTCGGGCGCCTCAAAGGTCTCGTATTCGTCCGCTCTCTCGGAGTTCGGGAGCACAGCATCCTCGGCGAGAAGTTCACGCACGAGCGGCTCAATATCCTCAACCTCGGAATACACCAGCCGCCATACGCCGCCGCACTGCTCAAACAGGCGAATAATCGAGAGCACACCCTCAGGGTTGAGCGCCACGCCGGAGGTCTGCTCGGCAATCGACATGAGCGCATCCCCCAGGCTCACACGCTCAAGATAGGGTTTCGTGGGCTCATCAGTGCGCCCCACGATGACGACGCGAGCGGCTGTATAGCTCGTATCCTCACAGTCCGCCGCGTTCAGACCCAGCTCCACAGGGTTGCGCTGTTCCTTCGGCTCGTCATCAGAAACAACCAGCGACAGCGGCTTTGGGTAGGGGTAAATCTCGCGGTCGGCACCCACGATCGTGGTTTCGTCCGTCAGATAGGTGAACTTCTTCCCCAGATACTGCGCGGCAGTCGTCTTCCCCCGCCCCGAAGCACCCACCAGCACCAGCGCGCGCTTCGTAGCGGGGTCGCCAATGGCGGCGGCATGCAGCATGGTGCGCTTACCCGCCAACTGCTGAATCATAGCAACCGTCAGATTAGACGTCAGAGTCTCCAACGCCTGCTTCTCGTTCTGAATATTAAGAATCTGCAGAATCCCGAACGGGTTCACCAGGTCGGGATGCTCATCAAACAGATTCACGCTCCCATCCATGAGCACAATCGCGTGCGCCACAGACTGGGTAGCCTCAAGGGCATCATGCACACTATCGAAGAGGCGCGGGGATAGACTCCCCCAGGTCTGTACGATCTGCTCGCGCAGCGCATCGGGAACACCGGGACCAAAAATAACCTTCAGATCGGCACCGGCAGGGCTTAAAGCCATTGTCTTGAACGACAAGGTATCTCCTTGAAAAAATCATGCGGACGGCGACTAGTCGCCAGATTTCTCAACGGGGATCTCTGTACGGTGAAAGTTCAGGTAGCTGCGCGATGCGGTCGGTCCGCGCTGCCCCTGGTAGCGGTTTCCGTATGCGCCGGAACCATACGGATGTTCAGCCTCGCTGGTGAGCCGGAAGAAACACAGCTGACCGACCTTAGACCCGGGCCACAGCATAACCGGCAGGGTCGCCATATTAGACAGTTCCAGGGTCACGTGCCCTGAAAATCCGGGGTCAATGAACCCTGCGGTTGAATGGGTCAAAAGCCCCAAACGCCCGAGTGAAGACTTACCTTCCAGGCGAGCCGCCACATCCGCAGGCAGGGTCACCTGTTCATAGGTGGAACCGAGCACAAACTCGCCCGGATGCAGAATAAAAGGCTCGTCGGGGGCAACTTCCACCAGACGAGTCAGTTCTTCCTGCTCCTGCGACGGGTCAATATGCGGGTACTTATGGTTGTCAAACAGACGGAAAAAGCGGTCGATGCGCACATCGACGCTCGCCGGCTGAATCATCGAATCGTCAAACGGCTCAAGTACGATACGGCCGTCAGCAATTTCTCGTCGAATATCGCGGTCTGAAATAAGCACACTCTAAGGATACCGACTCCAGACTCCATACTTCACCATTGCTCAAAAAGAACAGCCGACAAATCAAAAATAAAAATCTACGGCAAAGTGTGCGAACCGGGGCAGCACACGCTACACTAGGTTAAGTCCGTTCACGGATGCGCGGCTGTAGCTCAATGGTAGAGCGCACGCTTCCCAAGCCTGATACGCGGGTTCGATTCCCGTCAGCCGCTCTCATAAACCCCTAGCTTCTGTTAGGGGTTTTCGTGTGCCCAATCTTAGACGTGAATCGCTTCCAGGCGCGGATTTGGTACCTCGCTCGCTCGGAATCCGCACCCTCCAGCCCGTCAGCCGCTCTCAAATGCTCTGATATTCACCAGGGCTTTTTTATTTTCTTCAGCTAGCCCCGCGAACAGGTAGTTTTTGACCCGAGCAGGTAGTATTTTCCTACCTTTTCGGTCAAAAACTACCTGCTCGCGGATTCAGGCAGCATGTCAAAGCAATAAAAACGCCGCCAAGAACCACGATAAAGGTTGTGTGCTAGCCTGAGTGGGAAACATCTGCGTGTGCCGCATCGTCGCAAAATCACCGCAACACCCGCGTGAGCACGCAGGAAGTACTACTTTCACAGTCGAATCGTGGTCCCATGACAACCAGTAACACCGCTGAAACTGCCACACCTATAGACCTTTCGCTGTATCTGGTCACCGGCGAAAACCCCGTCGAAACAGTGCGGCGGGCACGGCATGCCACCTGCATACAGGTGCGTTCCAAGCCCATCAGCGCCCGCGACCTGTATGCCCTTGCCGAAGAGATCGCGCGCATCGCACTCCCCCACCAGAAGATACTCATCGACGACCGGGCGGATGTTGCCCTCGCCCTGCGCGCTCGCGGGGTGCGCATCGACGGGGTACATATAGGTCAAGACGATCTGCCCGTCGCCGATGCCCGCCGTCTGCTGGGTGAGCACGCCATTATTGGGCTCACGACCGGCACTCGCGAGCTTGTTGAGCGCGCTAACACCGTTGCGGATCTGATCGACTACATTGGTGCCGGACCGTTCCGCCCCTCCCCGACCAAAGCCTCAAACCGCCCGCCGCTGGGTATTGAAGGGCTACGTGAACTTGCCGAGCTCTCGGAGGTTCCAGTGGTCGCCATCGGCGATATTTGGCCGCAAGACTGCCCGAGCATCCGCGAAACAGGGGTTGCCGGGGTTGCAATGGCACGCGCCTTCGTGGAAAACCCGGAATTGCAGGCATAATCATGGCAGAAGTTATTACCGTTGTGGGTGGCGGAGTTATTGGGCTGGTAACCGCCTTTGAACTCACCGAACGCGGCCAGCGGGTGCGCGTCTATGACCCAACCCCCGGCGAGCGCGGTACGGGTGCCAGCTATTTTGCGGGTGGGATGCTTGCGCCTATTGCCGAAGTGCAGTTTCAACAGGATGCGCTTTTCCCGCTCATGGTTGCCAGCGCGAATGCGTACCCTTCGCTCATGCGCAGGCTCGCTGCGGTAACGGATGCGCCCACCGGCTACGATACGACCGGCACGTTGGTGGTGGCGGGTGACCGTGCGGATGCGGCGCATCTGCGCGATGTTTCTGAGTATTACCATTCGCTCAACCGCAGTGCCGAGGCCATTCCCGTGAGCCGGGCGCGCGCCCTGGAACCTGCACTTACCCCGGATTTGGCGGGTGCGGCGTTGATTGAGGGCGATCATCAGGTGGCACCTCGGCTGTTTTTACAGGCTCTCGTGAAGGCGTTGAGGGCGCGCGGGGTCGAGTTTGTGCGTGAGCGCGTGACGGACCCGGATTTTGGGGATATTGTGTGCACCGGTTTGGGCGCGGCGGGGCAGTATCCGCTGCGGCCGGTTTACGGCGATATTCTGCGTCTGCAGGCGCCGCATCCGCTGGTGGAGCACGTGGTGCGCGGGTTCGTGAATGGGCGGCCCGTTTATGTGATTCCACGGCCTGGCGGTGAGGTATGCATCGGTGCGACAAGCCGCGAGGACACGCGCACACGCCCCGGTGTGGACGGTGTGTATCAACTACTCAAAGATGCGATTCGGGTGGTTCCTGCGGTAGAAGAATGCGAGCTTATCGAGTCGAATGTGGGGGTGCGCCCCGGAACCCCGGATGATCTGCCAATCTTTGGTGACCGCATAACGGCGACCGGGCGGCGGCAGCTGATCTCGAACGGGTATTTTCGGCACGGAATTTTACTGGCGGCACTCGCTGGGAAAGCCGGTGCGGAGGTGTTTTTGGGTGGGGATATTCCGCCGGAGTTCGCGCCCTGCTCGCCGAAGAGGTTTGAGCGCTGATACGCGATTTGCTACTCCATACCACCAGTTTGTGCACCAGAAACGAGAGGAATAATCCATGAAAATAACCTATAACGGCGAATTATTAGACATTTCGGCCACGAATCTTGAGGCGCTGATTCTTCAGCAGGCGGGCACCGATCAGGGAGTCGCTGTCGCACTCGATGGTGCTGTGGTGCCGCGTTCACGGTGGGCGAGTACCGAAGTGCCCGAGGGCGCTAGGGTCGATGCGCTGACCGCAGTTCAAGGCGGGTAGAGGCCATGATGATTATTGCTGAGAAAGAGTTCTCATCCCGGCTCATTATGGGTTCCGGGGGCGCCACCAGCATGGACCTGCTCGAAAAAGCGCTGGTCGCATCCGGAACCGAGATGACCACGGTCGCGATGCGCAGGCACGCCTCAGGCACCCCCATTTTTCCGCTTCTGACCAGGCTAAATATTGCGCCTCTGCCCAATACGGCGGGGTGCCGCACCGCACGCGACACCGTTATCACCGCCCGGCTCGCACGCGAAGCCCTGAGGACTCAGTGGATTAAGGTTGAGGTGATTAGCGACGAAGACACCCTGCTGCCGGATGTGTGCGAGACCGTGACCGCCTGCGAAACGCTGGTGGCGGAAGGGTTCACGGTCATGGCGTACACCTCTGATGACCCGGTAATCGCCAAACGTCTAGAGGATGTGGGCGTCGCGGCGGTCATGCCGCTCGGCTCACCCATCGGCACGGGTCTGGGCATTTTGAACCCGCACAATATTGAGCTGATTTGCTCCCGCGCCACGGTTCCGGTGCTGCTGGATGCGGGGGTTGGCACCGCATCGGATGCCGCGTTTGCGATGGAACTGGGCTGCTCGGGTGTGCTGTTGGCCTCGGCGGTCAACCGTGCGCAGGATCCGGTGGCGATGGCGCAAGCCATGAAAGCAGCCGTTGAGGCAGGCCATCTGGCGCGAAGCGCAGGCAGGATTCCCCAGCGCGAGCACGCGAAGGCTTCTTCCCCGGCGGAGGGTCTGGTGTCATGGATGTGACCTCACATGATCGCCCTTCGGTGCCTGATGCGCCGCAGATTCTAGCGCCGGAGAACCCTGAGCAAGCGCAGGCTCTCGAAGCAGAACGCATATCGCGGCAGGATCGTCTGCCCGGTTTCGACCAACAGGCGGTTGCCAATGCGCATGTGCTCGTTATTGGTGCTGGCGGCCTGGGCTGCCCCGTGGTGCAGGCGCTCGCTGCCGCCGGGGTCGGATCGATTGCGCTCGTCGATCACGATGTGATTGAGCTGTCGAATCTGCAGCGCCAACCGTTGTTCGGTCTCGCCGATTGTGGCCGGGCGAAGGCTGAGGTTGCCGCGCAGCGTGCCCGCGAGATCGCCCCGGCGCTGAGGGTGACGGTGTATCGGCGGTACCTGGAGGCATCCTGGATTCTTGACCTGTTCGCCGAGGAGAACCCTGCGGTGATCGTCGATTGTACCGATACGTTTGCGACTAAATATTTGATTGCCGATGCCGCCGAGATAACCGGTATTCCGCTGGTGTGGGGGTCGGTGCTGCGGTATCAGGGCAGCGTGAGCGTCTTCCGCACGGGGTCGGCGCATCTGCGCGATCTGTTCCCCACGACCCCGGAAACCTTGGAATCCTGCGCCGAGGCCGGGGTGCTGGGCGCTACCACGGCGGTGATTGGCTCGCTCATGGCGACGGAAACGCTTAAGTTCCTGGCGGGGCTGCCGACGCTTGAGGGGCGGCTGCTCACCTATGAGGCGTTGAGCGGAACCTTCCAGAATTTTGCCCTCTCCCCAGACCCGGAGCGAACGCCCGTGACGGATTTGAGCGCCTATGAACTACCGAAGATTCTGCTGGATGTGCGCGAGCAGAGCGAACGCGAAACCCAGGTGAAGTATCCCGACTCCCTGCACCTTCCGCTGTCTGCGGCTACCGAGGATGCGGTGCGCGCCATGTTGAAGCCGCTTGCCGGGGAACGCGTGGGCGTGTTTTGTAAGTCCGGGGCCCGCGCAGCGAAGTTTATGAAGGATTGGGGTGCAGTTGCGGAAGAACACAATATAACGCTGGTTGGAATTTAGTATTTATATTTTCTTTTGCTAAAAATATTTTTCAAAGCAAATAATCAGTAATTCTAATTTATTTACCATCAAGAATCTTTTAAGTGTATAACAATATTGAATAAATTATATATATCTTTCATGCATGCTTTATTAGGATAAAACTATGGTTGTAATCCTCCGATAATTAATTTTAGGGTGGAAATGCAGGAATTATCCGCAGTGCAGACGAAAGGATGCATTATGTCACTCGAAAACACCAATCTTTCTCGCCGTAAGCTTCTGCGCGCCGGTGCGCTGGGCATCCCTGCAGCAGGTGTACTTGCCTTCGGCTCCAGCCTCGTGACCGCAACCTCCGCGAACGCCATCTCGGCCGACGGCTGGTGGGGGTCCGAGACCTCGCTCGGGTTGCAGGAATTCATGAACACCATCATGACCGCAACCTGGTCTGACGAAGATGGAGAAGTAACTGCAATCCCCACAGTTGCTGACGGAGTCATCAGCTCCCAACCTTCAAGCATGGCACCTGCTTGCCCCGGAATCATCGGCGGCTGGGAATGGGTAGAATCCAATCAAGCAACAGGCTCCCCCACCATCCGCGTTATGAACGCATGGCTGGATGGCGTATCCCCTAAACAACGTGCAGGATTTGAACCTGGTTATGCCTGGAACGGTTCTTCCAAAATCGGCTACGGTATCATCAAACGCCTACAAGCACACTACAGTGTCTCTCAGGACGGTCGCCTCGACGGTCCATCCCAGACCATCATGGCCCTACAGAACGAAATCAACCAGTACGTCGGCTAACGCTGTTGCGCTTCTTGCCTTTTAGGCTAGGTTAAAACAAAAAAGCTCTTTGCGTGATAAAGCGAGATTTTTTCGTGGTCTTATCACACAAAGAGCTTTTTGTAATCAGAGAACAAGAACAAAATGATAACCCTAAGCTACTTTCTGTAGACTGTCGAGCGATGCGCGATCTCTAATGCTAGAATCACTAGCTGACCACGGTCAAAATCAAGAATCACACGATAGTCTCCCGCACGATAGCGCCATAAACCAGATAGGTCACCAGTGAGTGGTTTACAGTGCACCTGCGGGCGCTCAGATTTCTCCAATTTTTCTAGCTCGATAATAATACGTTGGGCAATAGGTCTATCAAGCTTTCTAATC
Source organism: Rothia sp. HMSC058E10 (assembly GCF_001809415.1). Taxonomy (NCBI): domain Bacteria; kingdom Bacillati; phylum Actinomycetota; class Actinomycetes; order Micrococcales; family Micrococcaceae; genus Rothia; species Rothia sp. HMSC058E10. Next base: position 171,409 of record NZ_KV797640.1, read on the forward strand.
TGTTTCCTAGCACGGGCAGAAAACTCTACAGCCCAAGTGCTCATAGCCCTAGTTCTTTCTTAACGCTATCCAGGGAATAGGACTTAGCACGGCCAGCACGAATATCTTCTGCCTCGCTTTTTAGTAAATATGCATATTCGAGATCGTCAAGATGCTCCTCCAAAATGGCGTTGATATAGAAAGATACCGGACGGTTCGTCTGCTGGGACAAGTTGTCTAAACGTTTCTTAATACCGGGATTAGGCCTGAAAGTTACAGGCCTCCTGGCTTGGGGGTGTACACTCATACTTTTAATGTATGCGAGCGCTTACATGTATGCAACCCAACGCACGATGACAGTACCTCAGGAACAAAAGACCCAGAAGACCACGAAAACGGGCTAGCGACCACTGTCTAAAAAATCAGTCGATACTCAGCATAACCTTGGGGCGTTCCCGCTCCCCTTCTTCCAATCGCTCGAAGGCGGCCTGCGCATCGTCGAGGCTGTAGCTGCGATCGATGAGCGCGCCCAGCTCATCCCGGTGCTCCCGCACGAACTGCGCGGCAGCCGCATAGTGGTCGATGCCGTGACGGACGCCCACCAGGTACTGCCCCCGCAGGGCAAGCTCTGAGGCGTCAAGGTCGGTCTGTGCTGGCGGGAAGCCAATCAGCACCGCCGCGCCCCCATTCCTCAGCAGAGACGGCGTAGCTTGCATCGCCGTAGCAGAACCGGAGCACTCCCACACGGCATCCCAGTCTCCAGCGGGGAGTGCATCCGTATTCTTACAGGTCGTAATCCCAAGCTCGGCAAGATGCACGGGCTGCGAGGGGTCAACCACCGCTACCTCAACGGGGTACTGCCCCAGCACCAGTGCCGCGAGGGTGCCGATCGTGCCGCCGCCCAGCACCAGTACCCTATCACCGGGTTCCGGGGTGGCTTTCGCCAAGCCCTCCAGAACCGTCACGAGAGGCTCGATCAGAATATATTCGGGATGCGGCTCTGTACCCGAGCCGTCGTCAATAACGGTCAACACGTGCGCTGGCATTACAAGCTTTTGTGCCGCCGCCCCACCATGCTCGTAGAGACCGACTTCGCGCAGGTTTGTGCAGAGGTTACGCCGCCCACGCTGGCAGAAATCGCAGGTCAGGCAGGGAATCATGGTGCTTCCGGTGACTACGGCACCGGGTTTCAGCTGAGTGCCGTGGGCAGTCTGCGGCGGGGTTTCGATCACGCCCACCCACTCATGCCCGTAATGGTGCGGATACTCGGTCAGACCGCGCCGCAGATAGTTTGAGGTGCCGTCGTACAGCTCAAGATCGGTCCCGCAGATGCCCACATAGGCAACTCGAATGAGAGCCTCATCGGGTTGTTGGGTCTGAGCATCTTCAATCTCGCGCGCTTCGACGCTTCGGATTCCGGTGATAAAACTGGCTTTCAACGTTATCTCTCCCTGCGTTCTCATGCGGTCTCTTTAGACTATCTATCCGCAATAGACGAGTTCAAGGACTATAACACCACTGGGGCATAATATTTTATTTTTCGTACAGCATTCATTAAATAAATATATTTTACTACTCTTTAAAATGCTTAAAATTTTATTCGTATATAATAACATTTCACTCATGAATATATCCAGAAAAAGTTTAAAAAGTTTTTATTTAAATTTATAGAAGAATAAATTTAGGGTTGATATTTGTCGATGAATCCTTTTACAGTGAAAATGCAGGAATAACCTGCATCACCGATGAAAGGATATTTTCATGTCCCTCGAAAGCGCTAATCTTTCCCGCCGCAAGCTGCTCAAGGCAGGTGCTATAGGTGTTCCCGCAGCAGGTGTACTCGCCTTCGGCTCCACCCTGGTCACCGCAACCTCCGCCAACGCTATCTCCGCCGACGGCTGGTGGGGCGAAGAAACCTCAGCTGGGCTGCAGCGGTTTATGAATGCCATGTTTCCTCAAGCGAATCTCGTTGTTGATGGGGTAATCAGCTCTCAGATTTCTAAATATGCATATAAATGTCCCGGACTTGTTGGAGGTTGGGAATGGGTGCCGCGTGAGGAAGCTCAGGGCTCACCCACAATATCTTGGATGACAAAATGGCTGGTACCAGCTAAACGAGATGAAGGGCCTTCAGGTCGCCCAGCTATTTTTGCTTCTTTACAGATTTGGTGGCTAGGCAAGCACTACGGAATCTCCGAAGGTGGTGTTCTGCCTGGTCCGTCTCAGATCATTCAAGGACTCCAGAACGAAATCAACCAGTACGTTGGCTAACGCTCTACGGCTGAGCATCATGCCATATGGATAGATGCTAAAAAGGCTCTTTATTCCTATAAAACGGTGAAAACCCGCTTTAGTGGACTAAAGAGCCTTTTTATACGACCAGAAAGAGATCCGGCAAAGAAGCGTACAGCGCCTACGCCAGCGTTACGGACCCGCCGATGCAGTTGATAAACACGCTGGGCTGCCCCTTCGCATTGTGTGAGTCGCCCGGTTCGCACGGCTGATCCAAAATCTGCACCTTGCCCGAAACATCCTCAATACGGTACCCCGGCATCTCGGTAAAAGTCCTGGTTGTCGTCACCGAGCCGCCCGTGACCGTGAGAGTCGCATCCTCAGCAACCGTACTGTCTACCATCTTCACGGACGAAGATTTCGCGGTCACCTTCGCATGTGTAAACGATGCGTTCAAACAGCGAATAGTGCCCGTAGTCGCCGCCAAATCCGCGTGCGTGGTGCGCACACCCTCAAGGCGGCATGTTGAGTTTGTCTGAACCCGCAAAACGTCAAGAAAAGAATCGTGTGGAAGGCTGATAACGACCTTCGGTCCCCCAAAGGATAAAAACGAGGTGCGCTTGGCAAACTTGGATTTCCAGTAGCGTTCCCGCTGAACAATCTGGATCACACCATCTTCGGTGCTTACGTCAAAAAGTTCTTCATGCGGTAACTCTGCAGTCGCATCCTGGGTTTCTGCTGCGGTAATAGCGACCTCAAGGTCGAGTGCTTCAACAGCTAAAGACACGGGCTCAGGCAACGCGATAGGCATACACTTAACTCCCTATTTTTTATCACGGTGACGAAGGCGCAACCCGGCGCATAGCCTGGGCATCCGGTGCTGACTCTGCCAGTCACCTAACACCTTCATGAGCTATTCTACCCCGGTATTATTCCGACTCCGAACACGATAGAGCGCGCCGCTCTCCCCATAAATTTATGCCGCCGGATGCGCCCCCATATCCGCCGTGCAGACCCTCACCAGGCGTAAAATCTGTGGTAGACACAAACTCACTCAAACTTTCAAGGAATCATGTCTGCTTTTCCGAATGTATCTTTTCTTCTCTGTACGGCGCTGATCGCCATCACCCTGGCGGTGAGCGGGTTCGCCAAGGCTAAGGACCCTTCCAGTACCGTCACGGGTATTCTCAACCTGGGGCTCGAAAAAATTGCTCCGCTGAAGCTTACCGCGCGCACACTCCCCTGGGCCGAACTGCTTCTGGCATTAGGGATGCTCGCAGCGCCGGGCGCTCTCTTCACCGTAATATCGGGCATCTCTCTGATGCTCATGTTGTTCTACCTGATCGTTATTGCGCGGGCACTTGCTACCGGCCGCACCGCGGGGTGCAATTGTTTCGGTTCAAAATCCGCCGCACCCGTGAGCCGCTATACGCTCATCCGCAATATCGCCTTGACCGTAGCCGCAGCTACGGTTTTTGCCGCATCGTTGGGTTCAGGCCGAGCGCTTATCTACGAGCTGTACAACCTCAACGCCGCTGATTGGGGCTGGGTGCTCGGCGCCGCCCTGATCGCCCTCACCATGTGGGCGGTACAGCGCGGCGAGGCATTGGCTGAGCCAGATTTCGGCGAAAGCGACGATAACCATCTTCTGCTTCCCGTCTATGAGGATCGTGGCGACGGCGAAGAATACGTGCGCATGCCCATTCCGTATGCAACCCTGCATACGCTCGATGGCAAGAATTTTTCGATCCGCGAGCTCGCCGAGCTCAAAGCGCGGGTGCTGTTCTTCGTCTCCCCCACATGCGGCGCCTGCCTGTCGATCTTCGACAAGCTGGCGGGCTGGGCGCAAAAACTGCCGCAGCTTGAGCTGCATCCTGTTTTCAGCAGTGAGAGCAACGCAAAGACTGCGTCTGTACCCGAGAGCATTACCCCGCTGATTGACCCAAAATTTGCGGCGATGCACGCTTTCGGCCGCGGCACCCCGCTGGCGGTAGTGCTGGGTTCTGATGGTCTGTTGGCGGGCGGGCCGGTGCGGGGCGCATCCGATGTATCCGATGTTATGGACCAGTTGATTGAAGAATTCACCGGCACCGAAAGCTCGGATGAACACAGCAAGCAGAATACCGTCGGGCAGATGCCCTAGGAGGCGCGTTCTTACCCATATGCGGTACGATACCCCTACGTTTGCACACACGCTATCTATTCATCTACCACCGAGGAGAATACGGTGTCAGCATTGAGTTTTAATGCCCCCGGCGAGCGCGAAAAGTCGCTCTGGCTCATCAAGAAAGAGAACGATCCGGCACATTCGCAATGGTATATCGACCGTTTTAAGGCTATGGAGGCTGAGGGTAAGGATATGGCGGGTGAGTCTCGCCTGGTGAATGCTTTGGCCTCGCGAGGGGCAAAGATTCTGGATGCTGGTTCCGGCCCGGGCCGCGTGGGTAAGCAGCTGCATGCGCTGGGGCATCGGGTGACCGGCGTTGATATTGACCCTGAGCTTATTGATGAGGCGCGCCGCGTATGCCCGGAGGCCACCTGGGTTACGGCTGATTTGGTGGATTTGCCGCAGGCTCTTGGGTTCGAGTCCGATGCCGGTGAGGATGGTTTTGAGCTGATCGTATGTGCCGGGAATGTGATGGGTTTTCTTGCGCGTTCAACCCGTAAGCCGGTGTTGGAGAATTTCCGGAAGGTGCTGGCTCCGGGTGGGCGTGCCGTGATTGGGTACGGTTCCGGTCCCGGTCGTGACTATGCGTTTGCGCAGTTTCTTGAGGATGCGCGCGATGTCGGGCTGAATGTTGATTCGACGTTTAGTTCCTGGGATTTGCGTCCGTTTGCCGAGGGTTCCGAGTTTATTGTGGCGGTTCTTTCGCGGTAGGCGGCGCTCAGGCGGCACGCTTTATGGCTTGTAAAAGCGGTGGTGCGCATCCTGGTTTTGTGTAGGATGCGCACCACCGCATTTTTTCTCTTTCCGCCCCGTGCAGAACGCGGGAATCATAGCCTCTAGGGGATCAGGTGGATTGAACGTGCCATGTCTTCGGGCAGGATTGCGGCGCCGCCCAATATAGCCACGATAAGTACTGCGAGAATCGCCATAGTGGCGGATTTCCAGCCGGGGTGCAGTTCGGTGAAGGTAATCAGACCGTGGTGCAGCCGGTCAATATCGAGAACGTTCGCTTTTTTATAGACCGTGGTCTGGTCAGAAAGTTTCGAGGCCACCGTAGACATAGTCTTGGCATCCCACACGCGACCGTCGAGGCGAAGAAGAGACTTTCCCTGCTTATCCAGCGCCCACATGCTCGGGAAGCTGCGGTACTTGAGCTTGGCTACAACGTTGCTGAGGTCTTGCCCATGTGCTTTCTTGCCGTAGAGCTTTTCCACGAAGATCGTGTGATCCATATCTTTACGTTCCACCGCATGCCAGCCGAAGATTCGGGCGCGGAGTACATGGGTTTTGGTGATTGCCACGATCGTGGGTTTAAGCACCGAATACAGGCTTAGACCCGCGAAAAAACAGATAATAAGCACCAGCACCAGGTACGGCAAGGCGGGGCGTTTATACGCTAAGAATGCGATCGCGGCGACGAGGGTGATAGTTCCCGGGAGCGCCGCCTCAATGCGCCTGCCGTAGGACCGCATGCGGGGGTGAAAGAGTTCTAGAACATCGCCATATTTGGCGGGAATTTCGTGTGCGCGTTCTGCCATACACACCACTTTAGCGGTCGCACCTGCCCGACGCTAAGATTTTCGCCCCGCAGTGTCAAACCTGAGGGTTCGTGCGGGTACATAATTCTGCCCGGTGTCAGGTGCGCCCGCGCGGTGCGGTACGCTGTAATCATGCACAAATTTTCTCCCGTGGAACGGGTTCTAGCTACCTGGGTTATCGGCGTTTTCGTGTCGGTAACCCTTGCTTTTGGCGCGCTCTTTGCTCTGAATCGGCTGGTGTACACCCCCACGGGTCAAGTTCAGGAGTATTTCAGAGCGCTGCAGGACGGTAATGGTTCGCATGCGCTCGGTATTTTGGGGGCGCGGGTACCTGAGGGCGACGGGTCTCTTCTCGATGGTGAGGTTCTGAAGAAGTCGGTTTCGGGGCTGTCTAATATTACCTATGAGGTAGTGGAAAGCAGCGATGACGGCGAGCATGCGACGGTGAGAGCCTCCTACACCCTTGACGGCGCACAGGAACACACCGATTTCAGACTGCATCATGTGGGCGATCACTGGGGTCTTTTCCCACGGTGGGAGATTGAACCCGGCGAGTTGCCCGAGCTGAAGGTTTCGATTAAGGGTGTACAGGCGGCGACCGTGAACACCCGCAAGGTTGCGGTTGATGACGGTGAGGCGACATTCCCGGTGCTCTACCCCGGTAACTATTCCATTTCTTATGATTCGACGGTGTATACCGCGCAGCCGTACTCGCAAAAGGTGCTCTCAGCGGATGCAAATTCGCAGGTTACACTCGATTTGAAGGCGAGCGATCAGGCCCGGGAATCCGTACAGCATCAGGTGGAGAATTACGTAAATTCCTGCACCGAGCAAAAGACTCTCTACCCGAGCGGCTGCCCCTTCGAGTACACCTTCCCCGGGCGTGTGGACGGCGAGGTGACCTGGTCGGTCACGGAGTATCCGCATCCACACGTGACGGTCACCGCGAACGGCGAATGGAGCGCTGACCAGGCGCAGGGCAAGGTCAAGGTATCCTTCACGCAGCTTGACCTGTATACAGGCGAGCGGCAGCCCTTTGAGAAGGAAGTTCCGTTTACCATCAAACCGACAGTGAACGTCAGCAACGGCACGGCGGTGCACGTGAGCTTCTGAGGGCCCTTACCCTAGCTTAGTTAATCCCTCGCAAATCCAGTACGAGTTCGCTCTCATCCGCAGCATCACCGGTGACGATGACCGGAATACCCCAGTCCTGCTGGTATAGGTGGCATGCGGCGTGCTCGGGAATATCGCCGTCGGGGGTACCGTCGCAGGCGGCGGCGCGGGCGGTAATGTGCAGCACCGCCTCCTGAATTTCGGGGTTGAGCACGAGGGTACGACTGAGCCCTTGGGAGGTACCGGCACCGTCCAGCAGGAAGTTTTCGGGGGTGGATGAGATTTTCAGCTGGGTCGGGTCTCCCCAGCGGGTATCGAGTTTCTGCCCGGTCGGCACGGTAAACCGCGAAGTAAATTCAAGGGTTCCGCCGGTGAGTTTCGTGGCGGGCCGGGCGGTTGTGATCGCGCCTTCGTCCACTTTTTGCGCCTGCGCCGGAATTGCGGCACGCACTAATTGGTGCGCATTGGTTTCCACGATTATCAGGCGGGGGTCCTCACCCGGACTATGCTCCACCAGGAGGTCGGCAGGTTCGGCGAGTCCGCGCTGCAAGGTGCTCAGTTCCTTCGCGGCAGGATCCCAGCGGCGAATCGCACCGTTATAGGTGTCTGCCACTGCGATAGAACCGTCGGGAAGCTCTGCAAGTCCCAGCGGATGCTGCATACGAGAGGTCTGCGAGTCGCCGTCCACGAACCCGAAATCGAACAAACCCAGCCCTACTGCAGAAGTCACCTGTACGCTCTGGTGCCCGTGCTCATCCCGCGTAAAGGTTACGTGGCGCAGCCCGCTGGTTTCCGAGCAGGCTACCCACAGACTGCCGTCACGCGCCTCGATAATGCCGGAGGGTTGGGCAAACCATGCATCCTCGGCGGTACCGTCCTGCAGCCCTTCAACCCCGGCGCCCGCAAAAATGCTGATGGTTTCAGAAACGGGGTCGTAGCCGAAGAGCTGGTGGGTGCCAGCCATCGCGATCACGAACTGCCCGGCTTCACGCGAGTAGACCGCATCCCACGGGGATGAGAGGGCTACAGCGGTGGCGGGCGCATCTGCGGGGATATGGTTTGCGTTGCCCGTGACGGCATTATCTCCATCAATAACGCGCTGCACGCCGTTGCCCGCAAGGGTACGAACCTCGCCCGTGCGCAGGTTCAGCGAGCGCAGCCGGTGATTCACAGTGTCAGTAATCAGCACATCGTACCCAAGTTTTTCGCGGAGTTCGGCGGGTACCAGGGCAAGCCCTTGCGGTTCGTTAAAGCGTGCGGTGGTTCCGATTCCGTCGGCGTAGCCTTTATCGCCACCCTCTCCCCCGCCGTAGGTTGCCAGCACCGTGTTGAGGTCTTCGGCGACCTGCAGGATGCGGTGCCTAGCGGTATCGGACACCAGGTAGGTGCGTGAGCCGGTGCCGAACAGGTTTTTGGGCCCGAACTCTGTGGGGAGTTCGATAGCCTTCCCCGGGAAAGCGAATGTTCCCTCGGTTTTGGGTCGGGGTACATAGGGGCCGTCGCCACGGTGCAGGGTACCTTTTTTCTCGTGTTCGGCAACGAGCTCACGCACGAGTGAGGTAAGCCCCTGCACGTGTCCCTCCCCGGATAGATGCGCCACAATATAACCTTCGGGGTCGATGACCACGAGCGTGGGCCAGGCGCGGGCGGTGTAGGCCTGCCAGGTGGTGAGTTCGGGGTCGTCGAGTACGGGGTGTTTGATGTCGTAGCGGTCTACGGCTGCGGCGAGCGCTACCGGGTCTGCCTCATGCTCGAATTTGGGGCTGTGCACGCCCACGGTGACGAGCACATCCGAGAATTCTTCTTCGAGGGGGCGCAGCTCGTCGAGTACGTGCAGGCAGTTAATGCAGCACAGGGTCCAGAAGTCGAGGATCACGATTTTGCCGCGAAGAGTCTGCAGGTCTAGGCTCTTCTCGCCGGTGTTGAGCCAGGATCGTCCGATCAGTTCGCTGGCGCGCACGCGCACGGTTTTCTGCCCGGTATGATCTTGCCCGGAATGCTGGTTGCTGGTTTCGTTCACGATTCTCTCCCCTATGGTTTCGCGCCCAGACCCCGCTTAGTAACAGGGTGCGCTCGTTTCACCCTATTATGCCAGCGGTGCGGGCATGTTCACCGGGCGGTAAAAGTTTATGAACTCGTCCCGCAATACGCCGTCATATTCTGTCATAGAAGCGAAGACATCACCCTAGGTTTTACCCCATGCGCATACTAAAAAGCCCTTGAGGTGAACGAAGTTTTAGAAACTCCGCCGTATTCACCTCAAGAGCCTTTTATCATCCCCTAGCGAAAGGGAAGTTATGCAGGTTTAGAACTTACGCCTTTGGGATCGGCTGCAGGCGGCGCAGCTGAGTTACGTGCTTGGGTTCAAGCTCGGCAATGTTGTGCACCTGGAGCAGCTTCATGGTGCGGCGCACCTCGTCGGAAAGAATCTCGATAGTCCGGTCCACGCCGCGGCGGCCACCGGCCATAAGCCCGTACAGGTAGGCGCGACCGATCAGGGTGAACTTCGCGCCCAGCGCCATAGAGGCGACAATATCGGCACCGTTCATAATGCCGGTATCGACCATCACCTCGGTATCCATCCCTACTTCGCGCACAACCTCCGGGAGCAGGTGGAAGGGTACGGGCGCACGATCCAGCTGACGACCGCCGTGGTTCGAGAGCAGGATGCCGTCTACGCCCAGATCGGCGAGTTTCTTAGAATCTTCGAGGTTCTGCACGCCCTTAATCACGATCTTGCCGGGCCACATTTCACGGATAATCTTCAGGTCTTCATAGTTGATGGAGGGGTCCATCGCGTTATCCAGAAGCTCGCCCACGGTGCCGCCGGTCGAGGAGAGCGAAGCGAATTCCAGCTTGGGCGTGGTCAGGAAGTCGAACCACCACCAGGGGCGCGGAATTGCGTTCAGCAGGGTCTTCATCGTCAGATGCGGAGGAATAGAGAAACCGTTGCGCTTATCGCGCAGTCGAGCGCCAGCAACGGGTGTATCTACGGTGAAGAAGAGCGTATCGAATCCTGCCTTGGCGGCGCGTTCTACCAGCCCGTAGGAGATTTCGCGCTCACGCATGACATACAGCTGGAACCAAAGGCGGCCGTTGGGGTCTGCGGCGCGCACATCCTCAATGCTGGTGGTGCCCAGAGTAGACAGGGTGAAGGGGATGCCCGCGGCACCTGCTGCACCGGCGCCAGCAATCTCACCCTCGGTCTGCATGAGGCGAGTGAAGCCGGTGGGAGCGATACCGAAAGGCATGGCAGAGGTACCGCCTAGAACCTCGGTAGTGGTGTCTACGGTCGAAACATCTGTGAGCACGCCGGGGTGAAACTCGATATCCTCGAAGGCCTGGCGTGCGCGGTTCATAGAGAACTCGCCTTCGGCGGCGCCATCGGTATAGTCAAAAGCGGCAGCTGGGGTGCGGCGTTTGGCGATCTTGCGCAGATCATAGATGGTGAGGGCTTTTTCGAGGCGGTTCCCGGCGAAGTCCAGGCTGGGCTTCTTGAACGTCATAAATTCTTTGAGTTCGCTGGGCTTGGGGAACTGACGTTGTACCATGGGGCGCCTTCTTTCTGCGGGGTTGCCGCTTCATTGCTATACGAGGTTCAAAGCGTCATATACCGCGATATAACGCAAAAGTATGGTGTGTGTTCATTCACAGTTATGGTCGGACCACACAATGCCCGTAACCCTACGCTAACCCATACTAATAAATAAGGCAAGGCTTGACTTATTAACCAGCACCGAGTGCTACACACCGTTATTGAGGCGGTTTTTCGGGGGAAGGACCCGCAAACCTTGCTCTCGCGACGCTGCGAGGCGAGTACATCTGCGACTTTTTGATCAGGTGACAAGAATTTTCATTCTTGTCTCACCCTGAGATACCCGGGCAAACTGCTATTTTTATTCCGCCTCGTAAAGACCTATTATCAGATATGAATATGCAATCACCGTGCAAGGAAACCAACCATGACCCAACCCAAAGCCCGCCGTGGACGTCCCCCAAGCCTAACCCGTGAGCAGATTGCCAAAACCGTTTTAGACGTAGGCTTTGCCAATCTCACGTTTGCCGCCGTTCGTGACCGTCTAGGGGTAGGGGAAACCACCCTATATCGCTACGCACCGGACCGCGACGAACTGGTACGTATGGGGCTCGAATATGCCTATTCCGGTATTGAGGTTCCTTCCTTTGAAGGTCCCTGGCGTGAGGTTCTGACTGCACACGCCCTCAATACCTGGCACAGCCTTGAGAAATACCCGGGCGCGGCAACCGAAGTGGCACGCGGCATCGTTCCCCCCATTGCTACATACTTTTTCGAAGAGCTTTGTGTGATTCTCATCAAACAAGGTTTTTCGGCAAAGAAGGCCGTTCTCACCTGCGATATGCTGCTGGATATGGTTATCGACAGCAGACGAAGCGTTGAACACAGCGATGCGTTTATTGCTGAAACCGGCGCTGGACGTGAAGAAATTCAGCACCAGATGCAGCGCACCTCAACCGACCTGCAGTCTTTCCAAGACCCAGGTGCTTCCGCCGAGCGTCAAGAGATTCGGACTATTCTGCGGGATTCGGTGACCTCGGATCCCTTAGAGTGGCTGCGGCATAAAATGACCATTCTGCTCGACGGCATCGAATACTCGCTCAAGTCATAACGAACGGCTTCATCTGCCGATACCCTGTCTTATGTGGCGTAGGGGCACCCCTCTGGGGTTCCCCTACGCCCTTTATTTTTATGCCGCGAGTATGTTCAGCAACGACCGGGTTCAAAGGCTTTGCTGCGGGTACATCACACGCGGCCACCGGTGACAAAGCTTAACTACGAAGGTAGCTTGACCGCGTTCGCGAGGGGCTTGGAAGAGCGAATGAATGAAAGTCGTTTAGGAGCCGTGGCGCGCATCCTCTTCATGCAGGCGCTCAAACATCTCGTTGTAGGCATTCAGTTCGGCGTCCCCGTCGCGGTCGGCCTGCCGATCAATGCGTGCGGCAAGTTTCTTGTCTGCCATCGACCATTGGAAGCCCACCGCGATCGCCACGATCATGGTCGGGATTTCGCCGATACCCCACATGAGCGCGCCGCCCATCTTCTGGTCGTCCAGCGCCGACAAACCCCAAGTGCGCCCCAAATTGCCGAACCAAGAAGCTTCCAGGAGCGCCTTGGAGTTCATGATCGAAATACCCACGAAGGCGTGGTACCCCAGGGTTGCGATCAGCATAATCAGACGCATCGGGTACTGGGGGCGATGCGGAATCGGGTCAATGCCGATAAGCACCAGCATGAAGATATAGCCCGTGAGCGTAAAGTGAATCATCATGAATTCGTGCCCGATATGGTACCGCAGCATCACCCCGAAAAGCGGCGTGAAATAGACGATAATAATCGATCCCGCAAAGTTTACGGCGGCAAAAATGGGGTGTGTAACAACTTTCGACCACCCCGAATGCACGATGCGCACAATCCACTCACGAGGGCCTCGCGTACCGTCTTGGCGGGGTTCCAGCGCCTTAAGTAGCAGTGTTACGGGCGCGCCCAATACGAGCAGAATCGGCACGACCATCGTGAGCACCATATGCTCAAACATGTGCACCGAAAACAGCACACGCGAATATACAGCGGGTGGACCGGAGGTGATATAGTTCAGCACGAGCAGCCCTAAAATCCAGGAGACAGCGCGCATCACGGGCCAAAAGTCACCCGCACGACGTACTTTCATGAACGCCCACAAATATACAATCGCCAGATACCCCAGCACAGCGACCCAGAACCAGTCCCAGCGCCACTCGGTGAACCAACGCTGAAAATGCGGTTCGGGCGGCATATCGTACCAGGTGATAATGCGCACCGGCGTGGCATCCGGCGCGAGAGTTTCCGGAACCGGCGGCGGTGTACGTGAGAGCGAAGCCCCCAGTCCGGAGGCCGCCCCCATGATCACGAGCTCAGCAGAGATGGCGCTCCACAGGGCACGGGTGCCGCTCATCTTACCGGCAGAGAGCGCGGGAATCAGATAAAGCCGATGTGCTGCTCCGATTACCCCGAGCAGAAGCGTTAACCCCAGTTTGAGCAGCACAATCTTGCCGTAGTCGGTGCCTAAGTCCCGCCACGACGACATGCGCACCCCGGCGTTCGTAATGCCCGAGAGCAGCACGAGAATGAACCCGATGAGGGCAAGCAGCGAGTAGCGGCGCAGTACCGCCTGGGCCATCGGCACGCGACGAGACGCCGCCGTTTGTTCGCCGCGGTGTGTCTCGACGATGGTGCCGGTGCCCGCATCCTTACCCGAAATACCGCGCGAGATAAACGCCAACGCGATCAGCCCACCGCACCAGATGCTCACCCCCAGCAGGTGCAATCCCAGGGAGTTGACGGCGCCCATATGGTCCTGCCCGCCCGAGGAATGCCCCGAAAGCGCCATATCCGCGATACCGACGAGCGAGACCATGAAGATGAAAAACAGTCCCATAAGCGAGCGCACCCCGAAACAAGCGGTGGCGACCACGGCGGCGACCACGACAGTCATACCTTTTTCTTTGCCCGCATCTAAGGTGGTGATATAGCTGATGAGTTCGCTGGCGTAATCGGTGCCAGAGCCAATGGGTCGCCCCGAAATATCGGCATAGGAAAGAATCAGGACGGCAAGTGCCGCAAGAGTCCACAGCACGGCGGAGGCGGCGGCAAGGTTCAGCACATCGGCAAATGGTTTGTACTCTTTATCGACGGCGTTTTTCGTGGTGCGTTTGCCTCGGTGTGTTCCGGCGGCATCGGCTGCATAGCGGGGAATAATGCCCATCGCGAAGATCAGCGCACCCATGGTCGTCGCCATCGAAAAATTATGAATAACCTCGGAAATAGGCAGCGCCCAGCGTACAAAACCGCCAGCATCGGCAAGCTCGGTTCCCGAGTTCGCCAGGGTTAGCCTTAACGAGACCAGCAGAGTCAGCAGACCGACCCCAACATAGGCGGTAATCCAGGGCGCGGACAGCCCGGGGCGCACGGCGGCGCGCTGAGGGTCAGTCTCGGTTTTCTGCGGTTGTGAAGACGTAGTAGCCATAGTTCTTTTTCATCTGTGGTGTGTGCGATGGTGCGTGTTAGGTATGCGCGTAAATCTTGGGCGGCTAGGCGAAGAGGCTTTCGCCGATATACCCGCCTTCCTCACGTACCCCGGCAGGAATTGCGAACACGGCTGATCCCACCGGAACCGTCCATGTGTTAAGCATATCCAGTTGTTCAAGCCGTTTCTGAATAGGCACAAACTGCGCCACCGGGTCTGCCTGGTAGGCCACGAAAATCAGCCCTGCGTCCGAAATGCCGCCGCTGATCTGCCCGTGTTCTGAGAACCCTGAAGCGTTAAAGACCGGCTCGTCATAGTTATAGCCGCGCCGCAGGATGCGCTCCCACGGTTTCTTCTCAAGCTCGGTGCCGTGCGCCCGGCGAATATGCGCATACGGGGCGATGACCTCAAAGCCCAGATTATCGAGCTTATCAAAGTCGGGGTCATCAAATTCATCATTGCCGGTCAAGGGCGCGCCGTTAGAGAGCTTACGCCCGATAGCGTCTTCACGAGCGGGGGTATCGACCTCATCCCAAGTATCCAGATTCATGTGGATGCGCCTAATCACCACGGAGGTACCGCCCGGTTCCCAGGCCTGCGGGAAGTTCTGCTCAGCACTCCCCTCACCCCACACGATCTCGTGTGCCGACCCGCCACCGCGCCCAGGTGTCTCGTGAGGGTCTTCGACCGGATTCACGGTGCCGTCTACCTGTCCGAAAAGATTACGCGGAGTGCCCTGACCGGTACCGAAGGCGCTCAGAAATCCCTCTTGCACCCAGCGGATACGCCCGAAGGAGCGGGTGTCTTTGGTGAGCATCCGCTGGGCATGCGAGACCGTCAGCAGATTATCCCCGCAAATCTGCAGGAGCAGATCACCGCCGTTCCACTTCTGCTGCAGTTGGTCGATCTTCGGGAACGCTGGGAGAGGTTTAAGCCACGCCGGTTTTTTGGCGGGTGCCACAATATCAAAAATCTTTTCGCCAAACCCGAATGTGATAGTCAAATGTGCGGGAGCCTGCACAAGCTCAGGTTCCTGATCCGTCAGCGGAGTCACCCCCATAGTCAGGGCGGCCGCATCGGAGGTCAAAATCCTCAACAGACGCTGCACCCCGGGGGCTTCCAGCCCATCGTTCAGATCAAGAGCAATAAAACGCGCATGAGCCTGTGCCGGGGTCATAATCCCGGCCTGTTTATCACCGTAAAAATTCACGGTTTGAGTGGTCAGCGCCTGCTGCGCGGGTACAGGCTCGTGCGCACCCGTTTCATGCCCCGACGCTATCAGACCGCGTGCCCCGGCGCCAACGGCCACACCGGTCCCCACCCCCAGGAAAGCACCGGCGAGTGCTGTACGGCGACGCACCCCTGGAGATTCCGCAGACCGGGTGTCATGATGTCGCAAAGAGTCCTCAGCTGCCGATCCTTCAGACATCCCGGCGGTACCCTCCTGCGGCTCGTTGGCCTCCGTCGAAGAAGGCTCATGCGGAGGCTGCGGGGTACCCATCTTGTCATTCTCCGTCGTCATAATCTTTCATTCCTCTATGCCTGCGGCTATCTCTCATGCGCGCTATCGGCGCTTCAGTTGAGTGAGGCAGGATGCACGGTGCCAGTCCCCCAAATGTTGCGGTTTTGTACACCGCGCATCCTGCATAGGCTCGGTTGATGTGTTCAGAACACCCGTTGCCGAGCGCTGCGGCTACTTACACTGCGGTTTTGCGGATGCGCTCCCCGAGGCTTCGCCGCTCATATGGTCGTGGTCGCTGTGCTCACCGTGTTCATGCGTACCATGCTCATGATCGGAGTGTTCACCATCCCCATGGCTATGCTCATGATCAGAGTGTTCACCGTCCCCGTGACCATGCTCGTGGCCGTCATGGGAGTCACCCGAAGCTGATGCGGATGCGTCCGCCGAAGCTGAGCCGGTGGACTGCGCATCGCCCTGGTATTCTTCCTTAGCGCCAGAGTAGTCGCGTGCCTCAGGCTTGAACTCCAGGGTTGCGCCGTCCTCAGTCTTGAGGGTTACCGTGGTGCTGGCACCCGCCGAGAGCGAGCAGTTCAGACCCATCAGCATAATGTGGTTGCCTCCGGGCTTCAGCTCCAGGGTCTCCCCCGCTTTCACCGTGAATTCCTGCACCTGCTGCATCTTGGTGCTTCCGTTGGAGTCCTTAACCGTGGTGTGCAGCTGCACTTCATCGGTCGCAGTCGAGGTTGCTGAGACGACCTTCACATCGTGATCGCTGGTATTGGTAATCTTGCCGAAAACGCCGGTCATACCACCGTCGGTTGCCTTAGCCCAGGTGTTCTCAATCTTGATCGGGCCTGAAGACGACTGTGCCGAACCGCTTGCCGCTGCGCTGGATGAGCTCGTTGCGGATGCGCTCGAATCAGAGTTCGTGTTGGTAGAGCCACAAGCGTTCAGGGTAAGAATCCCGGCGAGAGCTACGGAGCTCAAAGCCATCAGCTTGTGGTGAGCCTGAAATTTTTTCATGATCTTTTACTCTTTTCTGGCGGTAAAACCCGCCTGTGTGTGCGAACAATTCTTCGGCAGGGACATGCGACAGTTCGCGGCGTTCGATTATTCTGCGACTTTTAATCGCACGTGCCGCAATCTGCGGGAAGATCCCGATGCGGCGCCTGCCAATGGGTGTGACGTCCGGAAGCTGCCCAGTAACGTCATGGGTGTACAAGGTATTATGCGGAACGTTTTTTGAGCAGGGCGAGAATCCCCACGGCCAGCACGACGAAGAAACCTACACCGCCGCCAATCAGCCACCAATTCACCCCGGAATCGGAATCTGACTTAGTGGAGTTCTGGGTATCAGCTGCGGCCTGCGAAGATTCGCCGGTGCCCGCATCCTGCGGGGATGCTGCGGCTTTACCTGCGCCAACGCTGAACGTATAGGTTCCCTGAATAGGGTGCCCGTCCGAGGAGACTACGCGCCAGGTGACGGTATAGGTCTCGTCGGCGCTCGCGTCCTTGATCTTGAGCGGCTGGGTGACGGTCGTTCCCTTTACCTGTGGCTCGCCTTCAGCTACGGATGCGCCAGTCGAATCGACTACGCGCACGCGGTTTCCGCCCTCAATATTCATGAGGTTCGCGCTGTAGGTCAGGTTCAGCTCGGCAGGTGCCTGCGTCAAAGTTGCGTTCGCGGCGGGGTCGGAAGAGACCAGTTCGTCATGCGCCTGCGCTGCGGCACCGCCGAAAAGCATCAGGCTGGCGAGCAAAACCGCCGCCAGGGTACGCATCATGGTGCGCATATGTGTAAATCCTTTATCTGCATCGAATGCCCATGCCGCATGCACCTTCACGCTCGGTTTTAGTCGAGGAAGGTGTATAACACTCACACAAGCCAGCCGGTGGGCAGACTCGTAGCACGGGCGATGGTTGGGGTTACGCGGGGTTTCCCAGGACTGCAGGCGGTCCTCGCTCCACGCGGGAGAACGCCAGCATCAGCCGACGAAGATAAACGGATATGACAAAACGTCCGTATATACGGGGGAAGACAGGAAGCGGTGCCAGCACCGGAATGCGCAGAGCGGACTGCAAACGTGTATTCAGATAACAGTGCAGAGCCCACAATGCCTGTGCGAGGGCACGTTCACCACGGTGCAAAAGTATAAGGCTTAGCAGGGCTGCAAGAGCGTGCACCCCGATCATAGTGCCGGTAGCGTGCTGGGCGACGGCGTGACTGAGCCCATTCCCGTGTTCAAGGGCGAGGGATGTTCCGGGCGCATGTGCATGACCGTGCGCGTGGTTTCCTTGCAGTGCCGCCACACGATGCACCGCCTGAGCGGATCCGTGGGATAGGTTGAAAACACCGTGGAGCAGGGTTTGTACCGTGAGAGCGCCTGCTGCAGTGCCCAGGTAGAGGGCTCGCTGCCGTGAGCGCGTTATACGTTCGAGTAGCGCTAGAAGTCCCAGAGCGGCGAGCGCCCCTAACGCGGTGCAAAGCGCAAGAATCATCGGATGCGCGGCACCGCCTCCGGCGAGAGTATGCCCTGCCGAGCCCAGCAGAACCGCAGATGCCGAAATAAGCCAGGCACGCATCACACGGGCACCTCGGGCGGCAGCGGTTGCTGACTGTACCTCACGCGGCGATGATTTCCGCTCGGCACAGTCTTTGACGGCGAGAAGGCGGGCATGATGGCGCGTCTTTGCGCGTGTGTGCATGTTCCGCCTCCTCGCTCGTAGTCGTCATATGCGGGTGTACCCGCAACCTGTCAATATCCCACATTCTACCGGTTTGTCAGCTGACCAGGTATTTCACGGCGAAGATGTGACATGTTCGGCTGGTTAACGTTTTGAACACCGTAATGGCGCGCATCCTCACGTTCAAGGATGCGCGCCATATGCACAGATACGCCGAAACTCGCCTGTTTCGGCGGCAGTATACCGCCACAGAGGGGCGAATGCCTCAGGTTACTGCTTTTGCTGTTGCTGAGGCTGCTGCTGTCCCTGCTGGGGCTGTTGTTGCTGTTGTTCCTCCGGCGGGTTATCCATACGGGCTCCACCTTCACTGCCGGGCTTCGTCTGCATGTGGCCACCGGTACCGCTCTCACCGGTCTGCATGTTGCCGCCAGCTGAAGGCTCTGAACCAGTGCCGCCGGATCCGCCGCCATTCTCCATCTGTGAGCCGCCGCCAGAATTATTTTCTGCGCCCGAGCCGCCGCCAGCGCCACCGCCTGAACCGGAGTCGCCTGATGTGCCGCTGTTGTCCGTGGTCACGGATCCCTGCGAGGCGGATGAACTTGACGATGTAGATGCTGAGGATGAGCTTGAGGAGGAGTCACCACCAGAGCTGCCAGAGCCACATGCGCTCAGCGCCACCACACCAGCAACAGCCAGGGACACAAAAACAGAAGTCTTCTTGGCGATCATACGCCTATCCTTTCTGCCGGTAATTGTTGGTTCAAAACCCACCCTCTCACACACCTAAAGTATTTTTCAGGGATTTATCCCAGGTACGGAACGTTTTTATGCTATGAGCCGTAAATACATTGCATTTCCATAAATATTTGCGAAATGGCGTGCATAAAATTATGTAGTTTAATTGCATATCCAACGGTTAAATTCCCCCATCATATTTATATCTTCCGTATTTTTAGCAGAAATAAGGCGCGCATCCTCAAAAACTAAGGATGCGCGCCAGATTACACAGCCGCCTCACAGCTGCCCGCAGGTACTAGCCCGCAGTGGTCGGGTTGAGAGGCGTTTTAGGAGTTGCCGCTCCCGGAGTATTGGGAACCACGGGAAGATCCGGCAGGTCGGTGGGTTTTTCGGACGTAGCCTGACCGTTAACCATCACATTGTAGGCGCCGTTGTACTGCACAGCCGTCACCGTATTGCCTTCGTTCTTAACCCAGGAGCCGTCGATGCCCACCAGATCGGTGTGACCATCGGAAGCGTCGGTCCTAGTCCAAGAGCCATCGTAGTAGACCGTAACCGTATCGCCGTCGGGTTCAGTAGCAGTCCAAGAGCCGTCTTCCGAGACCAGAACGTATCCCTCAGATCCGGGAGCGCCATTGGCGCCACCACCCTGTGCGCCGCTACCGTCAGCGCCAGCAGCACCGCCACCAGAGTTAGGAGCGGTGCCACCCTGGGCACCACCGCCACCCTCAGCGCCAGAACCGTTCGCTCCGCCGCCTGATCCATCACCGCTGCCCGATTGTGCGCCACCCTGAGCGCCGCCACCGCCTTCAGCACCCGAGCCTCCACCGGAGCCGCCCTCGTTGCCTGATTGTGAGCCAGAATCGGAACCAGATTTATCCTCCGACCCCGCGCCGTCGCTAGATCCGCTACCAGACCCCTTCTCCGAGTCTGCACCGCCGCTAGCATCAGAACCGGCACTGGAGTTTGCCGAAGCATCGCCGCTGGCGCCACCGCTAGCGTTCGAGGAGTCTGAGCCGCCGGAAGCGGAAGCTGAAGAGTTTGCCGATGCGGAACCGGACGCACCGCTTCCCGCGGAAGAGCTTGAGGAGGAGCCGTTAGAATTGTCCGAGCCACAGGCGCTCAGCGCCACCATGCCCGCAACAGCCAGAGATACAAAAGCGGAAGTCTTCTTGGCGATCATACGCCTATCCTTTCTGCCGGTGATTATTGACTGGTTTTCAACTCTCTCACACACTGACGGTATTTTTCAGGAATTTTCCCCTCCCTGTGGCTCTTTTTATGCTAAGAGCAATAAATAGACCCTTTAACGCATACTCATTTCTAACCCAAACAATTAACTGTATTTCCTTGTGTTATTAAAATTAATTAATATTTTAAAATATTTACCCTTCTCTTAGACCTCAGAAAACTTAGAACATACCTCGCACTTATACAAGCGTCTCTTATGGTTTCGGGGTTTTATTTTGCCACCCTTTATCCACACACCAAAGCGGTGCGCATCCTTATCATAAGGATGCGCACCGCTTGAATTATCGCGCCGTATACCGTGATGCTACGTCCGGGTGGAGCCTTCTAGACCAGTAGTTACCGTAGCGCGTCAGAGGCAACGCACGGCATATCGACTCTCTATCTAGAATAATCTAGCCGGCAGTGGTTGGCTGAACTGGGGACTTAGGAGTTACAGCTTTAGAGTCGCTTGGTTTATTGGGCAGATCCGGAAGGCTTGGCTTCTTCGTGGACGGCTTGCCATCTTCCTGAACGGTGTAGCTGCCATCAGCGCTTACAGCTGTTACATCACCACCATCTTTAACGGTCCATGAGCCATCGGAACTCACAGTGGTAATATCGCCATCAGTCTCGGTGCGAACCCATGAGCCGTCAGAAGCCACGGCGATATTATCACCATCAGCCTCAGTGTAAGTCCACGACCCATCAGATACAACAGTATGCGAACCGGCCCCGCCGCCATTATTGCTAGTAGATGCGGATGCGCTCGACCCCGAGCCGTTATCCGCTTGCATTCCGCCGTTAGTACCAGCAGATACCGTGGAATCGCCGTTCTTCATCTGCATATTACCGTCAGCCCCAGCGGTAACAGAGGTATCACCATTATTCACAGTGACCGAACCGTCAGAGGCGGAGACCTTGGGAGTCGCAGATGCAGAAGCGGATGCCGATGAAGAGTTCGAAGCGTTATTGGAGTTATTGGCACCGCATGCGCTGAGGGCTACAACGCCTGCTACAGCCAGAGAAAGAAGGGCGGAAGTTTTCTTGGTGATCATGTGCGTAGTCTTTCTGATGATGAATTACTGTTCAGTACCCGAAAATTTCGCGTCACAAGACTGAAATTACAGGAGCTATACCCTACCGGGAATACCTTTATTCTACTGGTTCTAGCTATGTTGAGCCTATGTAAACCTGTGTTTAACCTAAGAAACTTAAAAATTATCTTAAGGTTTTTTATACCTATTTCAGGCCTCCGAATTCCCGCGAAGTAAAGGGGTGGGGTATACCCCCCCCCCGTACCACAGGCTCTTATCGCAGGCAGATGAAAAGCCGAAGCGCCGCATCCTAGCCTTGTGGATGCGGCGCTTCGGTTCCTGAAAGTCCTCACGACAGAGGTCGCAGTCACAAACTATTGCAGAGCATACGAGGGCTCAACCGGGGTCTTAGGCGTTACCGCCTGAGGGTTTGCAGGTTTTTCAGGCATCTGAGGAACCGTAGGTTTCGCGGTTCCGGGCTGCCCGCCTTTCTTCACAGTCGTGTAGCCGCCATCCGCCTGCACCTTAGCCTGGGAGCCTTGCACTGTTCCCTGCTCTGCAATCTCGATTCGAGCTTTATGGGTCCATGACCCATCTGCCGACACCGCAGTTTCCTCGCCCATAATCCCGGTTTTAGTCCAAGAACCGTCAGCATTGACTTTCACCTGCAAACCATCATTGGACACATAAGACCATGAACCATCCGAGGAAACCTGTGTGGTTTGTTCCTCCATACTGCGTACCGTTACGGACGGAAAAGGCTTAGGGGTTTTCGACACCGATGGAGAGGCGGCCGAACCGCTGGAGCTATGAGCAACGCAAGCGCTTAGCGTCAGAGCAGAAGCAAATGCTAGAGCAAGACTCGCTATAATTTTTACAGTTTTCACGTGTTTTCCCATCTCAGGGCAGAAAGTCAGCCGTTTTTATTACCCGCGCCCCTGCCAAACAGCGCGCTTAGGCTGTGCTGGACGAGCCGTCCCCCGTCCAGGATACGTGGGCGCTGGGGGCGTGTAGGACGAAATTCGCCATCCATTAGAGGAGTACCATTCGCCGTTATCGGTGACGCCGAATTCGCTTCCGTTCGGATACTTTTGCACCCACGATCCGTCGTCGTACACACGAATTCGGGTTCCATCGGCATTCTTGCGTTTCCACGAGCCATCGGAATCAACTTTGATAGTGCTTCCATCCGCAGCGGTCTGAGACCACGAACCATCGCGGTTCACCTTGATACTAGAAGCACCGCCATTTCCCTTGTTGCCGGTAGACCCTTGCGAACCGCCATTTTTATTTGCGGATCCTGCTCCTCCCTGACCTCCAGAATTTCCCTGCTGCCCGGAGTTACTTCCACCAGAGCCGTCAGCCGGCTTCGCCGCTTCATCGACATCCTTATTCGCATCTGCACCACCAGCTGCTGCGCTTTCCTCAGGAGAATTAGCAGCCGGAGATTCGGGGGCTGTTGCCGCATCCGTGAGCGTGGGAGCATTCACGGCTTCACCTGTAGTATTACTTTCGGCGGTTGAAGAGGGAGTAGCATCCGCAGGTTCGGAGGTTGCGGTTTCAGTAGCCGTCGCGGAAGGGGATGAACTCGCCGAGGAACTGGGACTTGGAGACTTAGATTTCGTGGGAGAAGATTTTGAGCTTGAGGAGCTGCTGTTGGGCGATAATGTTACGGAGGAAGACGCCTCATTTGAGGAGCCGCAGGCGCTCAGGGCAAGAATACTCGCCACAGCCACCGATACAACGGCGTAGGTTCTCTTCATGCTCATTGCATTTCTTTCTATAAACCGGTGATGACGTCCCGTTGCGACCACCCAAACGTTCAGCATGAGCGCACCACAGCACCGAAAAATATGGTGTTATAGCGATCCCCACTGAAGAGCGTCGTTGCGGGATAAATAGTCCTTCCGGAAGAAGGGATACATCTATTCTAAAGGTGTTCCGCATCTTGAAGCTATCCATTAACACGTTTCTTGAAAAATATCACGTTAATTTCTGCGGGTACCCTCAAGAATATCTTGGGAAACACTTCAAAATCTAGGATGTGAAACTACAGATTAAAGTTAATCATCATTTTTATATACATTTTCTTTACACTTACGAGAGTTCTATGTGAAGGTCTCTATCCTCCCGACATACAAACCCCTGCCCCACAAGGAAAAACTTCATTCGCGCACCAAGAGGCATACACCCAACAACAAGAAATACCGGAACACAAGAAAACTCAGCTTAGTAGAGTATCACCCGAGCAGTCGACCACAGAGATCTTTGTGCAAGGACCATTTGATTTATAGATATTTTGAGAACAGGGTGAAATACTTATAAAGTTTATATATAAAGTATTTAATAATACTTACATATTTATATCATTCATAGTTATATATTGTGTATACCAGTTTTCCGCACAGAACCGCGTCTTAACGCGGAGTTGCAGGGGTTACCGGAGTTGCCGCCTCCGAACTATTGGGTTTTCCAGGAATTGTAGGGGTTTCAGGCCGATCTTCTCCATCCTCAACAATGCCGTTCTCGGAGACTGACCACGAACCGTCGGCGTTAACCGTGATAACCTCGCCGTCATGGTCGGTCTGGGTCCATGCGCCGCTTGCGCTCACTCTAATGACCTCGCCGTCGCTCTTGATAACTTCCCACGCGCCGCTCGTCTCAACGGTGATTTTATCGCCTTCGGAGTTCGTGTGGGTCCAAGAACCATTCACATTCACCTTGGGTTCGGTTGGAGATCCACCATTGTTACGTTGCGCGGGCGTATTGTTCCCGCCGGTTCCGGGCTGATTCTGATTAGTATCACCATTCACCGAGCCGCCAGCGGTATTTCCTCCTCCCCCATTACCCTGGGGCGCGTCGGGGGCATGAGAGGGATCTGACGAGGAGTTAGAGGTTGCCGAAGGTGAAGGTTCCGCAGCCGTACCATGTGTTGAGGGGGATGCAGTCACTGTCACCACGGCGGGAGTCACCGGATCCTGAGGTTCGGAGGATGCACACGCACTCAACAGACCAAGCCCTGCAAGGGCTAACGGAAGAGCGCTATACTTTCTCGGTACGATGGTCACGGTATGTCTTTCTGAGTGTTTCTGTGTCATAACAGGATATATTTTCAGGCTGCAACATTACTTACTACTATTTTAGCTAACCTGATTGAGACTTTTAGGTGACAAGGTGTTGCCCGCTTTTCTTGGGACGAAAGGCATTACAGCGTAATGTTGCGATGCGTAAGATCGACGTGAAGTTCTTAGAAGAATAAAATTCCGTCCCCGGTAGTCTATCCCGTCTTGACAACCTTTTCAAACGGAGTTTGGTATCGGGCGTTATCACGAGACAGAAGCTCTCAGACAGAGAAAACAAACCATAAACATAGGGGCTCCCACCGTGTGGTGGGAGCCCCTATCAGGTCCTAGAAGTCTCAAGAAGTTACTTCTTCTTCTTGGAGGTGGCCTTGGTGGCCTTCTTCTTGGTAGCGACTGCTGCCTTCAGCTTGGAGCCTGCGGTCAGCTTCACACCGTGACCAGCGGGAATCTGGATGGTTTCACCGGTCTGCGGGTTGCGACCGGTACGAGCTGCACGGTCGGTACGCTCGATAGCCAACCAGCCGGGGATGGTGATCTTCTCGCCCTTAGAGACGGAGGTCTCGAAAGCCTGGAACACTGCGTCGAGCACTGCGTTCACGGTTGCCTGGCTCTTGCCAGACTTCTCTGCTACCTCTGCAACAAGTTCGGTACGGTTCTTAGCCATTTGGGGTGCCCCTTCCTGAGACTTATCTTTTTCAGACTAAGTCGAGCTGCTTTTCACGAGGAAAAATAACTCGCCTAGGTACAAAATACCAGAAATTACCAGCTTGACTTAGTAATACCGGGCAATTCGCCACGGTGTGCCATCTCGCGGAAGCGTACGCGGGAGATACCAAACTTCTGGAAGGTACCGCGCGGACGACCGTCGATCTGGTCACGGTTGCGAACGCGGACGGGAGATGCGTTGCGGGGTAGCTTCTGCAAAGCTACACGTGCTGCTTCGCGCTCCTCGGGGGTAGCGTTCTCGTTCACCAGCGTCTTCTTCAGTTCTCGACGCTTCTCGTCGTAGCGAGCGACGATGACCTTGCGCTGCTCGTTACGAGCGATCTTTGACTTCTTAGCCATTCTTAGCGCTCCTCTCGGAAGTCAACGTGCTTGCGAACCACGGGATCGTACTTCTTTAGCACCATACGGTCAGGATTATTGCGGCGATTCTTACGGGTTACATAGGTGTACCCGGTGCCTGCAGTGGACTTGAGTTTGATAATAGGACGCAGGTCCTTAGCCTTGGATGCCATGTACTAGATCTTCTCCCCGCGTGCGATGATTTCTGCGACCACGGCATCAATGCCACGAGCATCGATAACCTTAATGCCCTTAGCGGACACGTTCAGGGTCACCTTACGGCGAAGCGAAGGAACCCAATAGGTCTTCTTCTGAACGTTCGGATCGAATCGACGCTTATTGCGGCGATGCGAGTGCGAAATGCTGTGTCCAAAGCCGGGAACAGCTCCGGTCACCTGGCAGACTGCTGCCATGTTTCACTCCTTATTGATTGACTTTTCTGACGGATGCGCAGTCGATGTTACTCGTACGTCCCGTCACCAATGTAGAAGCACCGGGTTATTCTCCGGGCTAGAGTGTTTGAGACCGGCATCTGGGTGAGATCCAGATGTCAATCCCCGCCGCGGGAAAAACGGTGAAGCATAATTTAGTGTCGAGAGGCGTTTCCACCACTACGAACAGCGTTAAATTCTAGGTAAATCCAGCAACTCACGCAAGCCTGCACGCCAGAAACTCCCCTTAAAAACCAAGGATTTTTTGGATTTTGAGGGGTAACCATTTGATACAGACTTCTTCCGGGCACGCCGAAAGGTCGCGATAGAGTTACCCGCTTATTCTACCAGTTCTCGCTGTTTCCTCAAGTCACAAGGGAGTTTAAGGTAGTTCATGACGAAGTTTTCATCCCTTGTCGATATCCATGTGACAAACGTCTAATTACATCGTTGAAATTTTAAATGTGAGATTAACATCTTAACTCGTAGAAACCCGTATTTTACGGCATACGGCAGGTTATTCTTCGAGTTCTACCGGCTCGCCAAGACCAGCGGCAGGAACCAAATTCGGGTACCTCGCGCTTAGTCCATCCCCCAAACTGCGCCCAGTCAGCTGCCGGCCCATCCAAGGCAGAGCATGCGTTCTTACCCAATACGCACTTTCGGCAACTCTCTCACGCAGCGGCGGAGGCTCTTCTTCACCGGCGATAAGGTCCACATCCTGCGCCAGATGCCCCAGCCCAAGCTGCGTCAGCACATGGTATGCGAAGCGCTGATGCCCCAACTCATTCATATGCAGGCGGTCGTCAGCCCACAGCCGCCAGTCCAGAAAATCGTCCATACGCCAGTAATCGATAATGTGCACACCGTATTTATCCGCCACCGTACGCAGAAGCTCGTTATACAGGGCGGTACGCGGGCGGGTCCGAGCAAAGGGTCCCTCTCCCTTCACGTCCAGACCCGTAATTGTCAGAACCTCGATTCCTTCCGCGCGCAGAGCCGCAAAGGCTCGCTCTGCGTGCGAGATAATCTCATCTATATTCACGTTTAGGCTAATAATATCGTTGCCGCCGCCGTAGAAGCTAACGAGGTTCGGTCTCAGTTCTAGGGTGGCCTCCAGCTGCTGCTCAACGATCTGGTGCATCAAAAGCCCGCGGATCGCCAAGTTAGCGTACTGCGCCTGAGCATCGACTGAGCCGATAGTTTCCGCAACGCGATCTGCCCAGCCGCGCACCTGGTTGGGACGGTCGGTATCGACATCACCCACGCCTTCGGTAAACGAGTCGCCCATTGCCACATAACGCACAGGTTCGCCGTGCAGTCTGGCATTTTTATCGAGTTTGAGCATGGTAGGTACTTCCTAACTTTTGGTTTTATCTACCCGCCAGTATCCCATGAATAATATGTCTGTCTTAGGTATTGACCGCAGACATCCAGCTGCGTGCGGTTTCAGGCAGGGCAAACCAATCGTGCAGCAAACTCAAACATACCGTAACCGCGTTTTGTTCGGGTTTCTCGCTCCTGTTTTATAAGCCTTATTTCACGGGTTCACGTCGTCCAGTATCTTCTGCGAAGCGTGCGCAGACCGATGATGCGGCACCACCACCACGCTCCCGTCACTAAACGGATCAGCAACCTCGGCCTTGAGCCCAAAAATATCGTTAAGATTTCTGGAGGTCAGCACCTCGTGAGCAGATCCGCGACTAACGATCTGCCCGTCCTTCATGGCAATTAGATAGTCTGCAACGCGAGCGGCAAGATTCAGCTCGTGCAGCACCATAATCATGGTGGTTCCGCGTTCTTCGTTCAGGTCCGCCAGTAAATCCAGCAGCTCCACCTGATGTGCCAGGTCAAGGTACGTGGTCGGCTCATCCAACAGCAGAATATCGGTCTCCTGCGCAAGCGCCATCGCGATCCACACACGCTGGCGCTGACCGCCGGAAAGCTCGGTTACTTGGCATTCGGCGAGCGACATCGTATCGGTGGCCTCTAGGGCCCAGGCTACCGCCTCATCATCTTCGGCACTATTACGTTTGAAAAGCCCTTGATAGGGGTAGCGCCCCCGCGAAACCAAATCGGCAACGGTAATGCCTTCAGGCGCAATAGGATGCTGCGGCATAAGCCCGACCATGCGTGCGAACCCCTTCATGGAGTACTGATGCGTAGGCTTACCATCAAGCAAAAACTCTCCGGCAAGGGGATGCAAGAGTCGCGAAACGCCCCGCAGAAGCGTGGATTTACCGCATCCGTTGGGACCGATAATGGCGGTGACCTTGCCCTGCGGGAATTCTAAGCTCAGGTCTTTGACGATAGGCTGTGCGCCGTATCCTAGGCTCACGTTGTCTACGCGCAGAGTACGCTCAGTTACGGTTTTCATGATTTACCTTCCTTTTGGTTCTGCACGAGCAACCAGATAAGTATGAGGGTACTGAAGACGCCATAAAAATGCCTACAGAAATTTTATATGCCGGAATAGGTTTGCGGCTGCCGTTCACCGAGGCTCAAGACTCCGGACGTACCGATGCCGTGCCTTCCGGTAAGAAGACACGGCATCGTATATTCTTGGCACGTGTTTAGAGCGAGAGCATGCCAGTGGGTATCCAGCCACCCTTGGCGGCGCGCTCAAGCATAGTTTTCGCCATAGTACGCCCGTATGCCTTGCTCACATGGTTCTCGTCTATGTACACGTAGACGTTCCCGACAACCGGTTGGCACATTCCTTCCGGGCAGTACAGGTCAGTCATATCTACCAGCACCGCGCCCTTATCCTTATATTTGTCAAAGACCTCTTGGGCGGGGTTCTTTTCAGCCAGTTTCTCAGAGACCGGGCGCGCGCAGGATTCCAGATCGTCTCCCGCCTTCTGTGCGCATTCGTATACGTTGTAGTCGTACCGCGGGTTATCGCGCACACCGACCACCTGTATTCCGGCGTCCGTGAATTTCTTGACCGTTTCCTCCAAGGCCGGGTCGATGCGCTCCCCATTAGACCGCGCCTCCGCGATGGTTGCGATAATCACCACGGTCTGCGGCTTACGCTGCAGAATTTCTTCGGTGACGTCCCGGTTAAACTCGGCACATTCGTTCGAAGATGATGCATCTTGCTGCGGATACTGGCATCCGCCTAAGAGGATCGACTGCATATTAACTTTGGACTGCTCGGCAACGGGTTTGAACATGGCCATTGCCTGTTCCGCGTGGGAGTTGCCGACGACCATCATAAGCGGCGAATCATCTGTTCCGTTCTTCTGCGAAGAGCAGTACTTCTTGAGTGAGTCATGAGAGAGGGCAAAGTTGCCTTCGCATTTGCCGTCGCTCAGCATCTCGTATTGATTCTTCAAATCACCATTAGGGATAGGGTCGTCGTGCATGAGCGCCTGATCGGTACCTATGGCGCGAGCACCTAGGTGATTATCGGTTGCAGTCTGGGTCTGCGTTTCTGCCTGAATGCTCGCCTGAGTATTGGAGTAGTTTACCCACGCCTGCGCACCGGCAAGAGGTATTCCTGCCAGTAAAAAGGTTGCGGCCAGGAAGGCAAGCTGATCGGCCCATGTTTTGACCGCGAAAACCCTCTTAAACCGCAGTATTTTCATCAGCCAGGGAATGAAAGGGTCTTTACGGTAACGCAGCGGTTTCTCCACGAACTGGATCAGAACCCAAGCTAAGGCAATAGATACCGCAATAATGGCGGTTCCTTCGAGAAAGTTCACGTGGGGTTTCTCTACAGCGGTGCTGTACAGGATCAGGATGGGCCAGTGCACTAGGTACAGGGCGTAGGAGATATTGCCGAGACTCTGCAGAGGTTTAGAGACCAACCAGCGGTCTACGCCCCACCGACTGTTGGTACGGCCCGCCATAATGACGAGAGCACCTGAAACTACTGGATACAGCGCTAAGAATCCGGGAAAGGAACGCTGCACGGGCAGGAAGGCGCCACAGGTCACAAGCCCAAAAACGCCGATCCACCCCATGATGACGCGCGCCTTCTCAGGGGCCTTCCATTTGAGGGTTACCATGGCGAGCAGCGTCCCGACAGCAAACTCCCAGAGACGGGTGCGGGTATCGAAGTAGGCGAACCCCTGGTTTGTCTCGGTTTCAATAATCGAAAACGTCAAAGATGCCACAAAGACCGTATCGAAAACCAAAATGGTTGTCGTGAACAGATTCCAGCGGAAACGATGCACAAAGTATGCGACCAGCGCGAAGAGCAACGGCCACAGAATAAAAATCTGTCCCTGAATAGACAGCGACCAGAAGTGCTGGAACGGGGTTTTCGATGCTGCGTTTTGCGCATAGTAATCTACCGAGTTAAAAGCAAGATGCCAGTTCTGGTAATAGAAGAGGGATCCCTTCGCATCCGCGAGCATATCGGCCCAGCGGCTTGGCGATAGGATAAAAAATGATGCGATGGTCGTTCCCGCAATGGTTACGGTCGCTACCGGAAGCAAGCGTTGGAACACGTGTAGCCAGTATGTGAATAGGTTAAGCGGCCTGCCCTCGTTGATTTTGCGCATATTCGAGAGTGAGAGCAGGAACGCCGAGATGAATAAAAAGACGTCCACGCCGCCGGATACCCTACCAAACCAGACATGGTATAGCACTACCAGGAGTACTGCGAATGCACGCAGACCCTGAATTTCGGGGCGGAATCCCCGAGTTTCAATAAAGTTTTCGAGGGGGTAAGAGTTTGAGGGTGATGATACAGTCGGGGTTTGCGCCGCTTGCTGATGCATTGCGGGTTGACCTGCTGCCATAATATCGCGTGTCCTGTGCTGCTCTGTAAATCGGTGTGTGGTCTCATATAATGCTAACGACCTGTAAGGGGAAAGTCCCGATTCAACGCATCAGCTGCGTAACGCATGAATCAGGACTTTCGTGGAGCCCCCTACCGGATTCGAACCGGTGACCCTCGGTTTACAAGACCGATGCTCTGGCCAGCTGAGCTAAGGAGGCAACGTCTTCTAGTGTACAGCAAACGCACAGGGATGCTAATTCAAAAGTGGATGTTATGAAAGTTTATCGTGTTCACTGTTTTTATATGTGTCTGCTTAAACGCTATTTTCCCGTATCACTATACTTTTTGAGTCTTTTAGATTTCGAACTATGTTCATACGACTCAGAAAATGTTAGACGGTCGATGAGCCTTAACAGAGATGCCCTCTCATGCAGAATCATGCATTGGAATCTTAGACTATTGTGTCAGTATCCTTTGAGGCTAAAGCACATAGAAAGGATTCGCCCGCAGGCTTAGCGCTTGCGGGCGAATCCTTTTATATTACTGCTGCGGGTTATTGTTATTCTTCTTGGCGTCGATCTTCCCCTTCAGGAAGCCAGTGAAGTCATTGCTGGTGTACTGTTCACCATCCACAAAAACGGTCGGGGTGCCCCCAATGTCGTTCTTCGAGGATTCTGCGGTCACGACATCCACAAGAGAACGCCACTTGTTATCGTTCATATCCGAACCGATATTTGCACCGTATTTAGATGCTATATCGGCGATCTGCTGGTTGTTCAGGTCGCCGGTTCCCTGGTGGCTAAACAGTTCTTTCTGGAAGTCCAAGAATTTATCTGCACTCACCTGGTTAGCAACGGCGTATGCGGCATTAGCGGTACGTGCCGAGTACTGGGTGGGCGAATTCTGATCGAGGAAGGTCAGGTTACGGATTTCGAGTTCGATGTTGCCCTCTTGAACCTGTTTCTTCAGTTCCTCGCCGTACTGATCCTCGAACTCATGGCAGTGCACGCAATTGTAGTCTTGGAAGATCGTCACGCGCACCGGTTTACCGTTCTTAGAGGCTTCATCTGCCGACTGAACGCCGAGCGGCAGTTTCTTGCCTGCCTGCGGGGTACCGTTCACCGAGGGAGTGTAGGAGGCGTTAGAGTCCCCTAGTTCCTTATAGTTACGGGTGTCTCGTGTTGAGGAGTTTTGGACGATTCCATCCTTAGTCAGCACAATTCCGCCGTACTCATTCGAACTCGCAGGCACAGGACCCGATTCGGGTACTTTATTGTTCTGACCGTTGATATAAACAAAACCAATAACGAAAACAATAACAACGACTACGCCGAGTACGGTAAGTTGTATCCATCGACGGTTCGTCGCTACATTGCCGCGCTTTGATTGTTTAGCCGCAATTTGGCGGGCCTTCTCGCGGGCGTCCTGGGACATTGCCTGCTCCTTTATCTTGTGATCGACGCGGTGGATGCGCCTACCGCTAACCCGTTCTAGCCTACCGAAGGTTGGTGGTAGCTGCCAGTCATAGCCAGGTTTTCTACACTTTGTGTCGCTTTCTCACGCTCACAGCTTATTTTACGGGGCAACCACAGTCACCTGCGCTGGCTATAAGCCGCGCGTACCATTATAAGACTCGTTATTCTGCGGGATAGCATCTCAGGATAAACTTAGCGGTATGAGCAAAAGCAGACTTGGTGCCTTATAAATTGCCTCGTTCCCCTATTCTCCGGGTGACATGTATGTATGTGAACCATACCTTTCCAGAGACCCCCGTTTATAGCTTATAAGTTCCACGGATAAGACCCTCATACTGCAAGACTGCGTTACCAAGGAAAGATCGTAGGACAGCTTCGACCGCAGACCGAGTCAGAAGTCGAGGCTAGCAATAAACCCCATATTTACTAAAACAGCTTTTAACCAATTAGTTTCACCCTAAGATTCCAGGGGATACTAGCATGCGATGGCTCTACTACAATCAGCTTAGTTTCATCGGCGATGTCAATGTCTCATGCTGACAGTATCTTACTTGCTTAGCCACAATTTGACGAGCCTTATCACGGGCGCTTTGGGACATCGCCTATCCCTTTATCCTGTATTCACTCCCCTGTGCACTTAGCAGTTATCTACGTTGTGATCCAGCTGTTCTTCTTAACGAGCACCCTGCTAGTGGACAGTACTAGTGGCCAAGCCTCGCAATATTTATGGCTACACACGCCGCAAGCAGTGTTCCTCAGCGAGCTTCTAGTAGAGTATCGGCACCGTCAAAACCTCCAGAACCGCTATAGCTGTTCGAGTAATCATGCTCTACACTTCATTTAGTGGGTAAGGGATACGGTGTAAGAGCTTCAGAATACGGCTTAGCCCCACCCACAGTTCAGGTTAGGAACATTAGAACAGGCAACATTCTATTCCGTAACCCAATTTCCTGTCTGCATAGACGATATAAGAACGACGCGGCTATGGTGATATATGCCATAATCTGCACCAAAGTAGATCCCGTCGAGCTGCACCTCGCAACAGGGTGAACGGGAGTAAGAATACATGACGTCCCAGTACCGGCTTACATATACAGCTGGAATTAGCGGGTACTTTTCCGGGGCTTTACGTGTTGAAAGCTAATGCTGGTATTCCAGGCAATAAAAGCATAGCTAGTTCCGTTGGGTGAGTTTGAGGTGTTGAATGGTTGTTAAGACCCGGCAGTTGGTGCATCGTTACCGGGTTTTCCTGTGCTGGTGGCACCCGTTTTTCGTCAAAGGTCCGTCAGAGGTAGGGCATCGGTAGCGGGGGTTTTGAGGCCCATTCTTGGGTGTTGTACCGGAGTTAACACTAGTTGAGTGGTTAAGGCTGTCCCAGTATAGCCTACCAGGCCCAAACCGCACTTATAGTCAAGGGGATACTGCACCGGGTTGGGGTTGTTTGGTAAAAACCAC
>NZ_KV797641.1:0-243 GCF_001809415.1 Rothia sp. HMSC058E10
GAAAAAGAAATCGACCCCCAAACCTACGCAGACGCACAGCTCATCCTCGGAGCCGCCTATGCCGAATCAGGCAAGCCGGATCAGGCTATCACCGCCTGGTCAAAGATCCGCCGCGAAAAAGAAATCGACCCCAAAACCTACGCACAGGCACAACTCGGCCTCGGAGCCGCCTATGCCGAATCAGGTAAGCCGGATCAGGCTATCACTGTGTTATCAAAGATCCGCCGCGAAAAAGAAATCGAC
>NZ_KV797641.1:343-165142 GCF_001809415.1 Rothia sp. HMSC058E10
AGCCGGATCAGGCCATCAAAACCTGGTCCAACATCAACCGCGAAGAAGCCGACCCCGAAACCTATGTCGAAGCACAGCTTGGTTTCGGGGAGGTTTACTCACTAGATAAAGAAAAAGAGGAACAAGCACCCAAAGCGTACAATAATGTACGTGACTTCTCCTACTATAAGTCTGAACGCGGATTCAAGATTCTTAATTGCCCTCTGGAAGTAAGGGAATACCTTCATAGTTTAGCTATAAATACTGATGAAGTCCTAAAGTCTCTTCAGATAATCCCAGGTTTTGAGTCAAAAGTTGCGCACTATACTCGGCCACAAATAGCTTTTGATCTATTTGAAGACAAGAAAAACGATAAAGAACCGTCAAATTTCCGGCTCAGCACCATCCGTGGAGTCAATGACCCAATGGAAGGGCTAGTTCTAAATGGTTATTGGGATCAACAAGGTATCCGAGAAACTATACATACAAACGATACTGCAACATTTATTAGTTGTTTCACTTTTAACCATGACAACCTTAACCAGTTTCGTCTCTATGGGAAAGAGAATGGTCGGGAAGCAACAGGCGTTAGCTTGGTATTCAACAAAGAGTTTTTTAGCGAGCACTCAGGCGCACTAAAGTATATAGCCGGTGTCTCATCGGGTCCATCTAATAAATCTGGCGACAATGATTCCGGCGAAGCAGGGAAACTGGAGAGTGACAATAAGAAAAAATTAATAGGTAAATCCACACTCTACCGCTGTATTTATCTAGACCCTGAGACCGGATATTGGACTCTGGCTCAACGTGATAAATCCACTTTCTACCGCCACTACAAAGAGAAAGCAGAAAAAAAGTGGAAAACATATTATAAATCAATTCCCCAAAAAGAGAAAAGTGTCAATAAACATTTATTTGCCAAAAATAAATCTATTCTCTCTACGCTTCATTCTATCTTCAGAAAATATAAGCGATATAGCATAAAAGAAAAGCAGTATATTCTTGAAGCCATCCGGTTTATCCTTCTCCCCTTGCAGTACTTGGTGAAACATATTGCTTTCCAGGAGGAGCAGGAATGCCGCATTATGTATATTACTCAGTTCCGTGACAAGAAAATTCACAGCGACCGTGAAGAACAGAAAATGTACGTCGAGTATGAGGAGTCTGTACTGCCACATATCGATAAAATCTGGCTCTCCCCTGGTGCGGCAAAGGACCAAGATTTCTTCCGCATCCTGTTAGATAAAGGAGAAAACGACAACAAGGTTCGTATCTCTCAAAACCCCTTTAGAAACAAGGAGTAAAGGAGTAGGGAGCCTGCACAAGGGGTCTTCCTCCACCCGAAAACATGATGTCTACCCGCAAAAACTTATTCTAATCTTCATCTTTCTACGGGGGCGTCAAACTTCACACAGAGGTTGCACACCGTTACTCTTATATATATGCGTTTCAGGCAGGATCTTATGCCCTGCCCGAAATTCTACAGACACCGCCTATGGAGATCACCGTGACCGAAGCAGAGAACCCGTTAGAGCAGATGACCGTGCAGGAGCGCCTTAACCTGAGCAAGGAGCACTACAAAGCTGGTGCTTTCGATAAAGCTATCGACGTCCTGGGCACAATTTCTGCCGACGAGAACCCGCAAGCCTACGCAACAGCTCAAAACAATCTCGGTATCGTTTACCGAGACCAGGGCAAGGTAGAGCAGGCGGTCGAAGCCTGGAACCGCATTCCCAAAGATGTTCCCGAACTATATGCCAAGGCGCACAATAACCTTGCCTCTACCTATATTAAACAGGGCGAAACTGATAAAGCCCTTGAAGCGTGGAAGAACATTCCCTCTGCTGCCCCAAAGCAGTACGCAATGGCGCAGTTCAACCTAGGCGTGACCTACGCGCAGCAAAACAACGTTAATGAAGCTATCGAAGCTTACCAGCGTGTTCCCAAGGATGTCACCAATCTTTATGCACACGCGCAATACAACCTGGGTGCCACATACACACAGCAGGGCAAAATGGACGAGGCTGCTGAAGCCTACAAGAACGTCCCCGATGCCGCCCCCGCAAAATACGCGAAAGCGCTCAACAACCTGGGTGTGCTTTATGAAGGGCAGGGTAAAGCCGAACAGGCTTCTGAAGCCTACCAGCAGGTACCCAGCACCGTTCCTGACCAGTACGCGATGGCCCTCAACAACTTGGGCGTAACCTATTACAACCAAGGCAAGACAGAGCAGGCTCTCGAACTTTGGGAGACCGTTTCTGCCGACATTCCCGAGCAGTACGCGACCGCGCAGATGAATCTGGGCATGGTGTACGACAGCCAAGGAAAGCTAGAACAGGCTATTGCCGCGTGGGAGCGTGTACCCGAGAGCTTACCGGAACGCTACGCTTCGGCACAGTACAATATCGGTACTTCCTATGTGGAGCAGGGCAAACCGACGAAAGCAGTCGAGGCTTGGGAACGTATTCCTGCGAGCGCCTCTGAACCCTACGCCGTAGCCCAATACAATACCGGACTTATCTACGAAGAACAGGGCAATATCGACGATGCCCTAGTGGCATGGGAACGTGTTCCCAAGGATGCTTCTGAGCACTTCTACAAAGCCCAATTCAATATTGGCGGTGCCTACTACAAACTGGGGGAAACGGACGAGGCAGTTGCTGTCTGGAAGAATATTCCCGAGTCTGCTTCGGAGCAGTACGAGATGGCACAAACCAACCTGAGTATCATCGCCGAGAACCAGGAAAAAGCCAAGGATAGCGGCGAAACCGAGCAGCAGGACGGGAGCGCCGAACACCAAGAAAAACCCTCCGAACAGAAGAAGCAGGAAGGCTAAGATAACGTGAGGATTACTCCCCTCACTATCAGCGATGTTCCGATTTTGCGCGGCATTGCCCGTGATACGTTTACCGAAACATTTTCAGAGGCTAACAAAGCCGAAGATATGGATCGCTACCTTGCGGAACGGTTCTCAGAAGATCAGCTCGCCCGGGAACTCAGCAACCCTGAATCGTTCTTCTACGTTGCCGAGGTAAACGGGCACGTCGTGGGTTACCTCAAGCTCAATACTGCACACGCACAAACCGAACCGCAGGCGGCGGACGCGCTCGAAATTGAGCGTATCTACGTGCTGAGCAACTATCACGGAAACGGTGTTGGGCAGGCCCTCTACCATCACGCCATGAGTGTGGCAGAAGACCGAAAGGCAAGCTACGTATGGCTAGGGGTGTGGGAGCATAATCATCGAGCCCTGCGCTTCTATGAGAAAAACGGGTTTATCGCCTTTGGTACGCATATTTTTCAGCTAGGTAACGACCAGCAGACGGATATCCTGATGCAGAAATCTGTCGCCGCCTAAACGCTGCGCCTAGCCTGAATCCCTTCGGTGGTTAGGATATGAAGGATGCGCTTATCTTCGCGCTGAGGCTCCTTCCCGTATAGTTAGAGAAAACAGTTTTCGCTTGAGGGTAAGCCCCGGCAAAATAGGTGCTCATCAACACCTGGTGCAGGAAAGGAAAACATGGTCGATCAGCCTCATGCAGAGATGCAACGCTACGCCCAGGAACAGGTAGATCTTGGCGCACAATACTACGAACAGGGTCTGCTCGATCAGGCATGTGAAGCGTGGGAGAAAGTACCTGAAAGTGTTCCCGATCAATACGCCATCGCGCATGTAAATATCGGCATTGTCTACGACGGTCAAAGCCAGCATGAGCAGGCCATTAAGGCATGGCAGAAGGTTCCCGAAAGTGAGACTCAGCCCTATGCCGTAGCACAGTACAATATCGGATCTGTGCACGAGGCTTTAGAGCAGGATGAGTCTGCTTTAGCGGCATACAGCAAAGTTCCTAAAATAGATGTTCTGCACTATTCCATGGCACAGTTCAATAGCGCTGTGCTCCTGCACCTGCATGGTAACCTGACCACGGCTCTGAGTACCTATCAGAAAATACCTGCCAGTGTTCCCGATCAGTATGCACGAGCACAGCTGAATTTAGGAGTTTTGTACCAGCAGATGGGGCACAATGATCAGGCTTTTGAGGCTTGGAAACGTGTTTCCCCAGATTTTCCTGAGCTCTATGAGGTTGCTCAGTCATATCTGAACGACGAAGATTCCTAATAGCTCGATAGCGGTTGCGGTGAGGTATTATCACCGCAACTTGCTTTTAAGGCGCACGCTGTTTACTCGCTCAGTACCGCCACGATTTCTTGAACAATCTGCCAGTGTTTGTCGCGCTTTTCCAGGTGATAGTGAATAGAAAATTCTGCTCCTGCGAGCCCTGACTCATCCTGCGTTTGAGCACAATAGTTCCAGTTTCGCCGTCAGAATCGGCAAAAAGTATGGTGTGCGCTGTGTTCAGGGGTGCGGCGCCATTGTCTTTGAGGGATTGAAAGAAATCGATGTTGTCCTGTTTCGAGAGAATCTGCACGGTATTATCCGGTAGAATCCGCACAAATTTTAGGTCATCGGCATACACCCGTTTCAGAAAATCAATATCGTAGCTGGTACCGCGCGAAATCAATTCTTCGGTAAGTGTTTTCATCGTTTCGTCAATCATGATGCCCTCGCTCTCTGACGTGGAAATACGTACAAGCTCAGCCTAGCAAAGGAAACAGTCATGACTATCCCCTGGCCCCCTGCAGCTCAAACCGCTCACAACCCTCAAGCGGTGGCACGTATCCTCAAGACCCTGCCTGAATGGTTTGGACGTGAAGAGTCCAATGCCGAATACATACATGCTGCTGAACGACTGGAAACGTGGACGGTAACCCATCCGGAAACCCACGAAGTTGTGGGTATCATGCTGATCACCCAGCACTACCCGGTTGAGGCAGAAATTCATTTGCTGGCAGTAGATGCCGCCTTTCACGGATACGGAATTGGCACTTCCCTAATAAGTGCATTTGAAAAGGAGGCACGTA
Source organism: Rothia sp. HMSC058E10 (assembly GCF_001809415.1). Taxonomy (NCBI): domain Bacteria; kingdom Bacillati; phylum Actinomycetota; class Actinomycetes; order Micrococcales; family Micrococcaceae; genus Rothia; species Rothia sp. HMSC058E10. Next base: position 5,246 of record NZ_KV797641.1, read on the forward strand.
ACCGTGGTATCAGGCTGATACAGGTTAAGACGCTTGGGGAATCTTTTTTCAACGAACCGTACCAACGCACCCGAAATTTCTATAAAGCTGTAGGGTTTTTGCCCCTTGAAGAGACGAACCTGTGGGGCGAAGATACTCCCTGTCTGATTATGGTAAAAGCAATCTAACTGGCTTGACGTACATAGAGCGTAGGCTTCATCCTTCCAAAAGCTTACGCTTCTCAAGACATCTAAAACGGGTTCTAATATTTTCTTGAACCCCTCACAACGTCATGTATAGACCTATTCCAATGTAACAACCGCATCGCAGCGGGCAATGTCTTCAGGGCGGTGCGAGACCAAAACAGTTGCCATTCCGCTGGTGCGAGTTGCCGTATCCAGATCAGCCATAAGCGCCGCAGCTGATTCAGAATCCAAATGCGCGGTAGGCTCATCCAGCAAAAGCACCGGAGATTCCACGAGCAGGGCACGAGCCACCGCAAGACGCTGCCGCTGGCCTCCCGACAGGAACCCGCCACCAGCACCAACACGGGTGTGCAGACCTTCCGGCAAGGTGCTGTACCACTCCCCCAAACCTACACGCTGCAGAGCTTTTATCATTTGTTCTTCACTCGGGCGATTAGCACGATCGCGCGCCAAGAGTAAATTACCTTCAAGAGTAGACTCAAAAATATGCGCAGCCTGTGGGCACCATGCCGCATACCCTCGAAGCTGATCGTTCCCCAGCGCTTTTCCGTAGGAGCAAATTTCGCCAGCTTCCAACGGCAAAAAACCCAAAAGAGTCGCCAGCACGGTGCTCTTGCCCGAACCTGAGGGACCGGTAATTCCCGTCCACTTTCCGGTATGCGCCGTAGCGTTGAGATGCTCAAAAACGGGCTTATCCATGCTCGGCCACCGAGCGGCAGCATCAACAAGTTCAAGAGCAGGTTCCTGCCCCTGAGGGGCGCGAACACGCCCAGCATGAGATGTATCCTGTGTATCGTCCTCAAGGTCTGAAATACTATTTTCATCCGCAATACCGGGAGCAATCTGCGCCAACAGAGTGGCAAAAGAAGACCACGAACGCACTGCTTCTATATGCTGCACGGAACTTTCTATCATTGCCGTACACATGAGAACTACGGCGGCAGACTCCGGAGCACCTACCGTTCCCGATACCGCTAACGGATGCGCAATAATTGCGCACCACAGTGCTGCTCCGAACCAGCTCAGGGTCACAAGCGCCCTACCAAGACCTTGGGCATACGAGGTGCGAGTCAATGCGGCAACATTGCGGTCATTCAAACGTGTTGTAGCAATCTCAATGCTCGGCGCAACCCCGTTAGCGCGAATATCTTCTGCAGCGCTCAGCGCACCGGTGCCTAAACGCAGAAGCTCAGCTGTACTTTCTCGTGTGGTTTCCTCAGCGTGAGCGTCCGCGCGCGTAACAGCCCATGGCACAAAAATTGTTGTTATCAAAGCTGCGAGCGCTACGGGCACAATAGCCTGAGGTAGCACAACAATGGTGGTTATTAGCGCTGTTACCATCACAAGCACATGTGCAGCGGGTGGAATAAGAACACGCGGAATACTGTCGCGCAGCTCATCTATGCCGCCAATAAGCCTTTCCAGCAGGGCGTCGCCGCGAAGCAGGGCCCGCACGCTGCCAACATTAAGATAGGCCCCGGTCCAGGCGCGCACACGCAGAGTATTCGCTGCGGTCAAGACTTTAGCGTGGGTAAGTAAACGCTCGGCATATCGAGCACAGGCACGCCCTAGCCCAAAGAAGCGCACGCCCACAATAGCTACCATAAGGAACATCATGGCTGGACCTTCGGCTGCACGCACGATAAGCCATCCTGAGAGCGCGGTCAGAGAAATTGCGGCAAGGGAGGTGAGAGCGGCAAGAATTACCGGCGGCAGTCCCTGTAATATGCCTAGTCCCGTAAGATTCCGCAGTGTTTTGAGGGTTTTCACGACTCCGACAGTATATTCTGTGTTTTCTCGAACCATCTTTTCAGGAGCGTTGTGTAACGCTGGGCTATGCTCAGCAAAGGTATCGGCTGAGTCCTGCTTATGCGGGGCTGCAGCGGGAATAATCTTGGGCGCCTCATTCTGGACGATGCTCCACCGATACACCTGCTCATGCGATGGTTCCGCATGCGCTCCCTCGACTACCGCCGATGCCCGCACCACGCTATCGCAGTACTCGGTAAGTTCCGTTTCATGGGTCACGATTAGAACGGTTACTCCGCGTTCTGCGAGTGCGTCCAGGGACTGAGTTACAAGGAGGGCGGCGTGTGCATCCAGGTGGGCGGTAGGTTCATCTACTAGAACGGTAATCTGGAGATTTTGATGGTGATCGGCTGCACGGTGGAGGGCATCAATGCGAGCTAAGATGCGGGTGCACGCCAACCTGCGCGCTTGACCCGCGCTGAGCGATTCGGGGCTGAGCTCGCTCAGGTTTTCGAGCCCGAGATTCCACAAATAGTTCTCTAGGCGTTCACGATCTGAGGGGCGTATCTGTGTTTCCCCCGTGAGAAGTTTAGCCGCATAGTCCTCTTCGCTGCGATCGGCGCTGAAGGCGTAGAGCGCCATCTCGTGCAGGACCGTGGGGGCGGCGAAAATAGGATTCTGCGGAATACTCAGGGTGTTTCCGGCACCTATAATGCGGCCAGTTACTTTAATCGGTTCGGATGCGCCGGTTGGTACCAGTCCGTCGCGAACGCTCCCAGAAAGCACTCCGAGGAGCGTTGATTTACCGCATCCTGATGCTCCCAGAATGCCTACTAACGCTCCGCGCTGTTTTCCTACCGTATTTGGGCGTTTCGAAGTACGTGGAATGTTCAGGTTTACTGAGTCTAAGATCTGTGTACGTCCGGGGTATGTGACCGAGAGGTTCTCAATCACAAGGTGCTCGGGTGTTTCGGGAGTCGTCGATACCTTTTCGCAGGAAGCATCCGCAGAAGCTTCTGGTACAGGAGTGTCAAGGACTGTACGTGCAGATCGGAGTGCGGCTATGCCGTCTTCAGATTGGTGGTAGGCTGCACCTACATCACGCAAAGGCTGGTAGCATTCAGGAGCCAGCAGGAGTACAAGGATTGCGGTATCGAGTCCGAGTGTACCCTGTACCAAACGCACGCCAATAAGCACGGCGATCAGCGCCACCGAGATGGTCGTGATAAGTTCTAAAGCGAGCGAAGACATAAATGCGCTGCGAAGCGTCTGCATGGTACGTTCGCGGTATTGTTCACCCAGCTTCCTAAGGGCACGAGTTTGTGCACGTTCACGCCCCAGCCCGATCAATACGGGCAGCCCACGGATGAGTTCAAGAATATGGTCTGATAGACGGTGCAGCTCGGCTTGAGCGGCGGCTGTATCTTCACGTGTGGTTTTACCGATAAGTATCATGAAGATGGGAATAAGCGGCAGGGTGCACGCTAGGACGAGGGCACTTGTGATATCCAATGAGAGCACAATAAGCCACAGCAGAACGGGCACTACGGCGACCGAGACAAAGGCAGTCAGGGTTTTAGTGTAATAATCATCAAGAGCGTTCAGTCCCCGCGCCAGCAGAACGGCAGTTGCGCCTGTACCTTCAGGAGTGTCTGCCCCTCCTGTGGCTAAGACACGATGCACAAGTTTTTGGCGGATACTTGCTTTGGCTCCTACGGCTGCACGCTGAGCACTTACAGACAGTGCGTAGTCGGCACCCGAACGTACAGCAAGCGCTATCAGCGCCGTAACGATTAGCCCCCATGTTATGGCGTTTCCAGTGCCAAGAAGATTGCCTAGCCCTAGAAGCCACCCATTGGTACTGTCGAGTTTCGCTTGTGAGTCACCCGAGAATTCGATGAGAGCGCGATAGGTTTCTGGATCGCTGGCGACCCTTAGATGCTCGTGCTCGGCGGTGAGTGCGGTAAATCCGGCGTGAGCTGCCCGGGCAATGAGGGATGCGAGCGCCGCACTAAAGATCACAGTTGCCAGTGTGTGTATCCCGGTGATAAGCCCAAAAAACCCTAGGTTTTTACGGGCGTCTGGTCCTAGCGGAGGACGTTTATCGTTGTTGCGCTGTGTTTTATTGGCGCGTGGGCTCACGTCTCGTTCCTTCCCTACCGCTAAAGTGAGTGTGGATATTTTCTCCGGTGTGTTTCCTAGTTTAGACATTGGTGGCGGGCTTGTCTGTCTTTGGTTTTAAAGTATTTCCGGTGCCTTCACGTGTTGCTGAAAGCACCGGAAATACTTCTGTCCCCTCCCGATTACCGGGTATGTTCTTGGCTATGACGACCTGTTCGGGTGCGTCACCAGCTCGCTAGCATCGTGGGCATCGGGGATATTTTCAACGCGCAAACGCTTGCGGAACACCCAGTATGTCCAGATTTGGTACACGATAATAACGGGCAGTCCCAATCCGCTCACAACGCTCATGACTCCGAGTGTGTACTCCGAGCTTGAGGCGTTTGCAATGGTGAGCGAATGAGCCGCGTCCAAGGTTGAAGGTAGTACGTTGGGGAAAAGAGCGGTGAAAATCGCCAGCGCGCCAAAAGCCATGAAGAGGCTCAGACCTGCGAAGGCACGGCCTTCGCGTGAGCTTCGGGCGCTTATCCATGCGAAGAGCACTGCAAATACGGCAAGAATAGTGCATAGCCAGGAAATACCGTTACCGGTTGTAACCTGCATGTACAGTACCCAGAGCACGATAGGCAAAAGCAGAAGCGGAAGCCAACGCACCAGGGCGGTGCGTGCTCGGTGGCGTATATCTCCATCGGTTTTCAATGCAACAAAGGCAAGTCCTTGCACGAGGGCAAACCCTACAAGAGAGAGGCCGCCTAGAAGCACGGGCCAGGAGGCCCAGGCGAAGGCACCGCCTACGCGGTCACCGTTGGCATTAATTGGTAAGCCAATGGAGGTCAGCGCAAGAAGCGCACCTACCAGTAAAGCGATGAAGAATGATGATAGCGAGAGAGCGATAGTCCAACCGCGAATCCATCGTTCATCGTTTTTCTTACCGCGATACTCAATAGCGATCACGCGGAAGATCAGGGCAAGCAGCGCTAAAGTTAGTGGAATATATAGGGCTGAGAATAGGGACGCGTACCATAACGGGAACGCCGCGAAAGTGGCAGCACCACCGGTAACGAGCCAAACTTCATTACCATCCCATACGGGACCGATCGTGTTCAGAAGCAGGCGTCGCTCTTTCTCGTTTTTGGCGAAGATGCTCATGAGCATACCTACGCCCAAATCGAAACTGTCGAGGATAAGGTAGCCAATCCAGAAAATACCGATAGCGACGAACCAGATGGTTGGTAGCAGTGGCTGCCCGGCAAAGATATTAAAGTCGAAGGTCATCGTTGAGAATCCTTACCCGCCTAGTAGGCGAACTCCAAGACATCGCGTTTATCGTGACCGCTCTTTTCGCCGTCCTGCTCGTGTTCAGAACGCACGAGCTCGGGCATAGCGGCTACCACGCCAGCCTTTATATATTTAGCCAGCAGGTAAATTTCGACCACCATCAGGATGCTGTACACCGCTCCTAGTGCGATAAGCGAGAATAGTATCTCTTCGCCGCTCACACCCGGAGAAACCGCTGCTGCCGTGAACATGAGGATAGACGGATCCCCTTCAGGGTTGGGCGCCACCACGAAGGGCTGGCGTCCCATTTCGGTGAAGATCCATCCGAGGGCGTTGCCGAAGAAGGGAGCCCAAATTCCCCACAAAGCCAGGGTTTTCAGCCACTTGGCTTCGGGAACAGTACCGGTTCCTTTTTTACGGGTAACCCATAGTACGTAGACGTACGAAAGTGCACCAATACCACCAAGCGTGATCATGCCGCGGAATCCGTAGTAGGTGACTTCCATAAGGGGCAAATAGTTGATCTTCTGCCCGGCACGCTCACCGTAGAGGGGGTTATCCGCCAGATGCGTACCGTATTTAGCTTCGTATTCAGGCATAAGGGTTTTCACGCCCTTGACCTCGGTGGTGAAATTTTCGTGGGCCAGGAATGAGAGTGCACCGGGAACCTCAAGCACTGCCTGCACCTTATCGCAGTCTTGAGACCCCAGAGAAGATATAGAAAGAACCGAGAAACCGGTACCGTCATGGCATGCCGCCTCGGCAGCCGCCATTTTAAGGGGCTGCTGATGAATCATGAGCTGAGCTTGAGCGTGACCGCTAAGAGCCACACCCGAGAACCCGATGAGACCCACAATCGCGCCGATGCGCAGGGAACGGAACCAAACCTTGTAGTCGGTCTTATCACGACCGCCAACTTCGGCATCTCCAACTACAACCTTGCCATCCTCTACGATGTCAATGCCGTCACGGCGTCGGCGCCAGAGCTTATACCAGGAAATACCGACCAGGAATCCACCGGCGACCTGAATGGCGCCAAAGATCACGTGGGGGAAGGTAAGAAGTGCGGTGTTATTCGTGAGAACAGCCCAGATATCGGTCATGCGGGGACGGCCATCGACCATTTCAACGCCTACCGGATGCTGCATCCAGGAGTTTGCCACCAGAATAAAGTATGCGGATACCCAAGAACCGAGAACCGCCATGAAGAGGCATAGGGCGTGAACTTTGGGCTTGAGTTTGTCCCATCCAAAGATCCAAAGCCCCAGGAAGGTTGATTCGATAAAGAAGGCAAAAAGACCTTCCATAGCTAGCGGCGCACCAAAGACGTCACCCACAAAACGCGAGTATTCACTCCAAGCCATACCAAACTGGAATTCCTGCACTAAACCGGTTGCCACACCCATTGCGAAGTTGATGAGGTAGAGCTTTCCCCAGAACTTCGTCATACGTTTGTATTCGTCTTTTTTCGTGAAGATATAGCGCAGGTACAGGAAGGTGACGACCATACCCAAGCCGAGGGTTAGGGGTACCATAAAGAAGTGGTAGACGGTCGTGATACCGAACTGCCACCGCCCAATGTCAAGGGGATCCATGTACATGATCCTTTTCTAGAATGTGTAAAGTCTACTGTTGGCAGACACGCCCGGGAGCGTAGCACACCTCCGGAAGTCAGGTGCACATATCTCAGGATGTCTTACATAGGTAAGGTAACGCGTTTTAAAAACGGCATGAACCAGGCAAGTTTTACACTCAGGTGTGCGTGGCTTGACGAATCTATAAAGGTAGTTAACACAATTATTGATTTTTATGCGCTTTGACCCGTAGATATTGGGAGAAACTTCAAGATAAGCATCACGCCTTGGTGATGCCTTTCCTAAAACTTTCCAAGAAATCGAAGGTCAGCAATTTACACGTACTAAGGTGACTCCCCCAAATTATGAGGAGAGACACCTTTTTCTTATAGTCATACATGATTTATGAAGAAGGACACAGTGAGTATAATCACCAATATTTGCAGCGTCAAATATCTGTCAAAAAGAGGTTTCAACTCTCCTGCGTCAGATTGTTCACAGGTGCAAGCTAAATATCAATATTGTCCTGATCGAGCTGATGCGCACCAGCAATAATAAATTCCTTACGCGGAGCAACCTCCGCCCCCATCAGGAGCGAGAAAGCCTGCTCAGCTGCCTCCGCGTCTTCAATTCGGATGCGGCGTAGCATACGATGCCGGGGATCCATCGTAGTTTCGGCAAGTTGGTCGGCATCCATCTCACCCAAACCTTTATAGCGCTGAATAGGCTCTTTATAGCCCTTACCCTCAGCCTGCAGCTGGCTCAGCAGTTCATGCAGCTGACGTTCTGAATAGGTATACACCATCTCGTTCGGTTTACCTCGGTTAATAACCTCTACACGATGCAGCGGCGGTACCGCTGCATACACGCGACCGTCTTCGATGAGCGGGCGCATGTACCGGTACATGAGAGTAAGAAGCAGGGTACGAATATGAGCGCCATCAACATCGGCATCGGTCATCATGATGACTTTGCTGTAGCGTGCCGCCTCCAGCTCGAATGTACGCCCAGAACCGGCACCAATTACCTGGATTAGGGCCGCGCATTCGGCGTTCGCCAGCATATCTGTTACTGAGGCACGCTGAGTGTTCAGAATCTTGCCGCGAATCGGTAGAAGCGCTTGATAGGCCGAAGATCGCGCCAAGCGGGCGGTACCCAGTGCGGAATCGCCTTCCACAATAAACAGCTCAGAATGCTCTACGTTTGTTGAGCGGCAGTCTACAAGTTTTGTTGGCATTGAGGAAGACTCCAAGGCGGTTTTGCGCCTCTGAGTTTCCTTGTGAATGCGCGCTGAGATGCGGGTTTTCATCTCAGATACAACCTTCTCGCACAGGGCTGTAGCCTGCGCTTTCTCAGCGCGTGCTGTAGAGTTCAGCCGAGCCTTGAGCTGATCACCAACTACTTTAGAGACGATCTGCCGCACAGCCGGTGTTCCCAGAATTTCCTTTGTCTGCCCCTCGAATTGAGGCTCCGCAAGACGCACCGTCAGCACGGCGGTAAGACCTGCGAGGGCATCGTCTTTCTCGACCTTATCATTGCCAACCTTAAACTTTCGAGCGTTGTCGGCAAGATGCTTGCGGAATGTTTTGAGAAGTCCTTGTTCAAACCCCGTGGCGTGGGTTCCGCCTTTGGGCGTGGCAATAATATTGACGAAGCTGCGGATTGTCGTCTCGTAGCCAATACCCCAGCGCAGAGCAATATCAACCTCACACTCACGGTCAACTTCGGTGAGTTTAGAGCGCCCATCCGAGCCTAGAACGGGTACGGTTTCCGTAAAAGAGCCTCTGCCGCTAAAACGCCAAATATCGGTCACGGCAGAATCATGGGCCAAGAATTCAACAAATTCGCTAATACCGCCGTCATGCTGAAAGACCTCTTCGTAAGAGCCAAACTCACCCGGAGTTCCAGGGATGCGCCGCTCGTCTCGAATAGCAATACGCAGCCCGGGAATAAGGAATGAAGTTTGGCGGGCACGTGCCACCAAATCCTCGTAGCTAAAACGCGCATCCGGGGTAAAAATCTGCGAATCAGCCCAATACCGTACTCTGGTTCCAGTGACACCACGCTTGGCGCGCCCTACGATCTGAAGCGCAGGATGTTTCTCATCTGCAGGAGTAAAAGAGTCTTCAGGCTTAGGAGTGCGCCCGGAATCGAACACGCCCGGTAGCCCATGTCGAAAGGACATTTGATAGGTTTTTGACCCGCGATCTACCTGAACGTCAAGACGCGATGAAAGCGCGTTCACCACCGAGGCGCCCACACCGTGCAGACCGCCCGATGCCGTGTACGATCCGCCGCCAAATTTGCCGCCAGCATGGAGCTTCGTGAAAACCACCTCTAGCCCGGAAAGCCCGGTTCGAGGCTCAACATCGGTAGGGATACCACGACCGTCGTCCTGTACTTCAACAGAACCGTCTCGGTAGAGAATGATCTGAATTGACTGTCCGTAACCGGCAAGAGCCTCATCAACAGAGTTATCAATAATCTCCCAGAGGCAGTGCATAAGACCGCGGGAATCGGTCGAACCAATGTACATGCCCGGGCGCTTACGCACCGCTTCAAGACCTTCGAGAACCGAGAGGTGTCGGGCAGTATAGTTCGATGCAGCCAAGATGTTCCCTTTCGAAATGGTTTTCTTCGTAAGTCTATTCTATCGTGCACCGCAGGTAACTTGTGTTTACCCTCGTTACGAACGATGTAGCGATTTCATGTGTAGCCCATCCTGGACGCTGAGAGCGAAAGGCTCGGGGCGAAGGTATGGCACCGAGGGTATATGTGGTTGGATAGAGTTACGACAATTCTAGGAACCTATGAGAACTTCAGTAAGGGAGATTTTCAGTGAATGCTCATGCAACTCTCGAATCTGTTGATTCGCGTACGTTAAATTCCCACGACCGTTGCGATGTGTGTGGTTCTCAGGCATATATTCGTGCGGTCTTGCCTTCCGGGAGTGAACTGTTCTTCTGCGGTCACCACGGACGTGCCCACGAAGAAAAGCTCAAAGGGCTTGAAGGCATCTTGTTGTGGGACGATCAGACGTCACGACTTTAGGGCGAGATTCCCGAGGGCGTGACATCCGCCAGTAAATTACCAAGGGTACGGTTTCCTCTTCACGAAGAAAGTCGTACCCTTGAAGTTTCTAATGCGTTTCGCCGGTCGCCCGTGCCGAGCTTTCATGCCTATTAGTCACCATAATATTAGACGAGAAATAGAACTCTTCCGGCAGTTCGTTAGTCACAGGACCGTGCGGAAATTCGCTAATCTTAGGCACAAAATACCAGTCCATCAGTTCGGCGCTTGTCTGTTTCAGGATCTTACGCACACGCATGGCGCGCGCTACTTGACGGCGAAGTCGTGGGGTATCTTTCTGCGTCGAGGTAAAAATCCACGGTTTCTCGTATCCTTCAGCGACGGTACCGAAGGTAATCTGCAAGAACCCATCGTCGGTCGTGGAATAAAGAAGATCATTGGGCATAATATCGGTGAACGCGAGCATCCAGCTATGTCGGCGCTCATAGCATTCACGGGTTGTCTGCAAAGCCGCGATAAGGCGGTGGTCAATCAAGAGCTCTACCCGACGTTCCGTGATGTCCCCCAGCTTGGCGTAGTTCCCAAAAGCGCGGTTTGCGCCGGAACGACGCGGCCATTTGGTGACGGCTCCATGAGGAACTTCTCCCGCAAAGGTGAACGGACCGCGAATAGTACCGGCCAAACGTAACCGTTCAAAGGGTGCTGTAGGCAGAAAAGTGTAAAGCAACCTATCGGCGCTTACCGATTTGCCCCAGCGTGCAGCTTCAAAAATAGTTGGTTCCGGTCCTACAGGGTACATACGGGGCATAGGCCGCCCATATTCGTCAAAACCCTCACGGGATTTTCCATCCGGCAGATAACCTTCCAGAGTTGCTCCCACCGGTCGAGTCCATGATCCTGAATAGGGTTTGACGATGCGCGGGTTCTGCACCGGAAGAATGCTGGTGCGTGTACCGAAGTAGGCGGGCATCCTTTCCAGATTGCGCCATGCGTATTTTGCGGCAACTGCTTCGCGCCACCAAAGGGGCCGTTTACCGGGGGTTTGACCGCCCAAACAGTGCATCAAGACCCAAAACCCTGCCCAGAGAAAGCATAAAGCTGCGCCGCTCAGAGTTAAGATACTTCCAACCAGTGCTGCGGTACCTGTCGCCCAGATATTGATGCCCACCCATGCTGTTAAGAACCCCCAGCATCCCATGGCATAGGGCCCGAGAGTTATCACTGGATCAACTACTTTAACAGCGGCGATAACACGCCGGTTGAGCCCGCGCCAGATATAAGAGTATGCCCACAGCGCGGGAATCAGCAGAATAATCATTACAGCAAAGAGAACAATCATCAGGGCCTCAAAGCATATCTGTTGCCGTATATATTACTTACCATTGTGCCTTGTACCAGAATCGTTTTATACGATCTTCACGGTCGAAGCTGAGAAAGAGATGACCGCAACGTTCTTTCTTCAGAAGATGTCGTACATACCCGATTGATGTGCTAAAACACTCCGATCATGTGTCTTTATGAAAGAACCTCATAGGACGCATGATTATTTATGCTCAAGAGCTTGCTGCAGATGCGGAACTAATGCTTCAAAGGCACGCGCTCGGTGACTTATTGAATTTTTGATCTCCGCCGGGATCTGGGCACACGACTGGTCCGCATAGGCTCCATCATAAAGCGCGTTGTCACCATTAAGCTCCACCGGCATCATAATAGGATCATACCCAAACCCGCCGTTCCCCTGCGGTGCGTGCAAAAGCGTTCCAGGAAGCTCGCCGTACTCGACTGCTTCATACCCACCGAGCGCTGAAGGAACAGCGAGGGAGGCGGCACAGCAGAATTTAGCGGCACGGTGTTCATCGCTAATATCGCGAAGTTGCTCCAAAAGCAGGGTGAGGTTCGCGGTATCGTCCCCATGCTCCCCCGCCCAGCGCGCCGAAAAAATGCCGGGAGCGCCGTGAAGAACCTCAACGGAAAGACCCGAATCATCGGCAATAGCGATACACCCTGTAGATTCTGCCACGGCACGCGCCTTGAGCAATGAATTCTCGGCAAATGTTACCCCGGTCTCTGGAACATCGGGGGCATTGATGCTGGCGGCGTCGACCACATCGGTATCCACGTTCAGCCCAACAATACGGTTACGCAAAATTTCGCGAAGTTCGCGCAGCTTACCTTGATTGCGACTCGCTAAGACAACCTTAACCATAAAAGTATTACCCCTCTTCAAGAGATTCACGCTGTATCCGAGCAAGTTCGGCGGTGCCTTCTGAAGCAAGGTCGAGCAAAGCATTCAGCTCATCACGGTCAAACGGTGCGCCTTCTGCCGTACCCTGAACCTCCACAAATTTCCCGGATCCGGTCACGACCACGTTCATATCAGTTTCAGCGCGCACATCCTCGGTATAGGGCAAATCAAGCATGGGAGCACCGTCGATAATACCCACGGAAATAGCTGACACAGAGTCTTTCAAAGGCTTAGCACTGGGTGAAAGCAGACCATTACGCTGTGCCCACGCGATAGAATCGGCGAGCGCTACATAGGCACCCGTGATCGAAGCGGTACGTGTTCCGCCATCTGCCTGAAGAACATCGCAATCCAGAACAATGGTATTTTCTCCCAACGCGTTCATATCGATAATGGCACGCAGGGATCGCCCAATAAGACGGGAAATTTCGTGTGTACGACCGCCAATCTTTCCCTTGACGGATTCACGCGAAGACCGGGTGCCTGTAGCGCGCGGAAGCATGGCGTACTCTGCGGTTACCCAGCCCTTTCCTTCACCTTTGAGCCAGCGTGGTACCCCTTCCGTGAAGGATGCGGTGCACAGCACCCGGGTATCGCCGAACTCTACCAGCGCAGACCCTTCGGCTTGGTTTGACCACCCACGAGTGATGATGATGGGGCGCAGTTCGTTGAGGGCACGACCATCGGCACGGGCTACAAAAGTCATAGTTCTCCTACTCTTCTTCCGGGGGAAGAGATATGTTTGACATGGGTGGATCGAGCAGTTCGATAACGTTCAGGGTTGAGGTTGGCGGATGCGTGGGCGCTGGCCTAGGATGCACGCGATAGCTTGCTGCAACCTCGGCGACGCCTACCGGCCCGTCGAATGCACTTTGTGCCTCGGCACGGGCGATATCGGGGTCATTCCACACTGGCAGGTGCGTTAACAAAAGGTTGCGTACCCCGGCTTCTTGAGCTGCTTCACCGGCGCGCTTACCAGTCAGATGAATACCACGCAACGCATCGTCACGTCCTTCTTGATAAGCCGCCTCGCACAGGAAAAGATCGGCACCACGGGCAGCTTTGATGAGCCCATCGCATGTGTCGGTATCACCGGAGTAGGCAAAAAGTGTTCTGCCGTCCCGGCTATTGCAGGTAATACGTAGCGCGTAAGGATCTTTAGCGGGGTGGAGCACCCTAAAGGGCTCAACTGTGAAAGGACCGATTTCGACTTTATGTCCTTCGTCCCAAGTATGATATTCAAACTCGGTACTCATGCCCGGGTCTGGGTCAAGCCCGTGCGTTGCCGAAAGATATTCGTTAATGGCAGCAGGCCCGTAGAGAGGAATCCTACCTTTGGGCCAGCCTCGGGGATCCCATTTCACGGCGACATGCAAACCGGAGAGGTCAATGCAATGGTCAGGGTGAAGATGCGATATCAGGATAGCGTCAATCTCAGCCAGGTCAATGTACCGTTGAAGTACACCTAGTGAGCCGTTGCCCATATCCATGAGCACACGCCACGTGTGCCCAGCATAGTCGGTTGCTGAGAGCAGATAACAGCTCGCCGGAGAATTTGGTCCGGGAAACGAGCCGGTACAGCCGATAATCGTCAAGCGCATACGGGGTGTTTCCTATTCGGTGTGTGTGAAAGCAGCAAGACTTGAGTCGATCGTGACGGAAGGCAGTCCTGAGGCTTCTTCGGAGTTGAAGTCTTTCGTAGTGGCCTTTTCGCTGCCTGCTGGTGCGGGAAGAGCCGCCAAAGAGCCTGTGGGGAATCGTTCTGCCACAGATGCCGTGTGCCGCACATTGTGAACTTCTGGGCCCAAGAACCTGCGCGCTAGGTTCTCGAAAGTCTCAGATTCGCCGGTCGCTAAGAATTCATGATGCGGATTCGTTTCAAGGTCAGGGTTCTCAATATTATCGGTAAGAAGTGCCCGATAAACGTCTTTGGCGGTCTCATCTGCCGAAGACACAAGAGTTATGCCCTCCCCCATGATGTAGGAAATAATGCCCGTCAGCAAAGGGTAGTGAGTGCAGCCAAGTACCAGCGTGTCTACTCCCGAATCTTTAAGGGGCTGCAGATATTCTTCGGCAGTACGCAAAAGTTCGGGTCCGGATGTCACGCCCTTCTCCACGAACTCGACGAATCGAGGACATGCGACAGACTGCACCATAAGGTTCGGGGTAATCGCAAATGTATCTTCGTAAGCGCGTGAGGTTACCGTTGCCTCTGTGGCGATAACCCCAATCTTACGGTTGCGGGTCGCGGCTAGTGCTCGACGCGCGGCAGGCTGAATTACCTCAATCACGGGAATACCGTAATGGCGGGTGTAGCGTTCGCGTGCGTCCCGAAGCACGGCGGCAGAGGCAGTATTGCACGCAATAACCAGCATTTTTACACCGGAATCAACAAGCTCGTCCATAATGCGCAGGGCATTAGCACGAACCTCGGCAATTTTGAGCGGGCCGTAAGGTCCATGAGCGGTGTCGCCTACATAAATAATGCGCTCATGCGGCAACTGATCCATAATAGCGCGCGCAACGGTCAGACCACCCACCCCGGAGTCAAAAACTCCGATGGGTGCGCTTGATGTTGGACCAGCCGGTGGCGCGGGGGTTCCCCACGGGGTGCGGGTACGATATGGATTTGAGGTATCTAAGTTATCGCTCACGAACTTTACCTGTTTTCCTTCAGCATATGATGTACTTTATTTTCATTCTAAGGTGTTACAGATACTGTCCTGTTCTAGATAGCCGTCTCTGAGTCCTAAACCACCCTATAGGATGGGCCACATCAAGGTTCGGGCAGTGATGTTTCATATCGCATGCGGTACTGGATTCGTTAATCTGGAAGGCATCGTGCGATGCGCTTATCTTGTCTCTGATCAGCACGTTTCTAAGACTGCGGGGTTTCCATCGAATCAAGCATCGCAACCATAAGCGAGTCCTGTACCCAGGTCACGAAATTGTACACGACCGCCAAATAATCGTCGTCGTTCTCAACCTTTGACCAGTCCGTGAGATGGTGCACCTGGTCTGCACGTTCTTCATCAATAATGTCTAAACGGCTTCCCAAAACTAAACGGATATCGTTAAGTGCAGACGCCCACGCATGCGCATGCTCATCACTAAGCACAATGTCTCCCGCTTCAATATCGAAAGCAAGGAGACTCAGATTTGCCACCTTCGTGGCGCGCAAATCCTGTTCGGTGTACCGGCGATATTCCAGCGCCGCCTCAGGATCGCTACTTCCTGCAGGCAGTACTCGTGCCACCGCTGGATCGTCTGGGATGCTGGGATTCTCGACAATACCGATGAGAGCTTCAAGAGGATCATGATTTTCCGAATCCGGGGATTCCAGAAGAGCAATCACGTCTTCGGCTAGATCTCGAATAAGATCAAATTCAGCCTTCTCAAATCGAGCGGCATAGCCATGCGGTGTATGTCGAAAACCCTGCGCCATAAATTAGTTCTCCGCCTTTTCAAAGCTCGCCATCAAACCCCACGCGTGCATGGCCTGAGTATGCTTTTCCGCATCCTCACGACTGCCGGTGAACACAACAGCCTTGCCGTTATTGTGCACCTGGAGCATCAGTTTCTCGGCACGACGACGGCTAAACCCGAAATGAGCGCGAAAAACATAGGAAACATAGGTCATAAGATTAACGGGATCGTTCCAGACGATTACCTGCCACGGCGTCTGCGTTTCAAGATTTTCGTCAATCGTCGCATCAAGCTCAGTGGCATCTAGAGTATCGGTCGCAAGAACAGCCGTCACAGTGTGGTTGGAAAGATGGGTGAGCTTGTTGGTCATGCATAAGATTATACTCGTGGGGGCTTTGTTCCCGCGGGATTGATTCCGTTCAAATAATCATAAATATCTTAAAGTCAAATTTACATTATGTCGCGGACAACACATCCCGTAAAGGTAGTAACCTGCCTAACAGACAACTAAAATGAGACATATGGCAACTACCTCGCTTCTAACCGACCATTACGAACTTACGATGCTCCAGGCAGCGCTTGCCTCTGGAACTGCGCATCGCCGCTGCACCTTTGAAGTCTTTACACGTCGCTTGCCCGCGGGCCGCCGCTACGGCGTGCTCGCAGGTACAGGACGCTTTCTCGAAGGGCTTCAGTCTTTCCGCTTCGATGACGAAGATCTATCTTTTCTAGCCTCTCGCAATGTTGTGAATGCGCAAACCCTAAAATACCTTGAGAACTTTAGGTTTACCGGCAACATTCGAGGCTATGTCGAGGGAGAGATTTTCTTTCCGCACTCCCCCGTTGTACAGGTCGAAGCAACTTTCGCAGAAGCCTGCGTCTTAGAAACCTACCTGTTGTCTATCTTGAACTATGATTCAGCTGTTGCATCTGCCGCATCACGTATGACTGCGGCGGCGGGCCACCGTCCCTGTATTGAGATGGGCTCGCGCCGTGCGCACGAACGTGCCGCTGTATCGGCGGCACGTGCCGCTGCTATTGCAGGCTTCACTGCAACATCTAACCTAGAAGCAGGCAGGCGCTATGGGCTTCACACTCTCGGTACCAGCGCCCACGCCTTTACACTTCTTTACGATTCTGAGCGTGAAGCCTTTGAAGCGCAACTGCAATCGTTAGGGGCACGCACGACCCTTCTTGCTGATACCTATGATGTCGAGAATGCGGTACGCCTTAGCGTGGAACTCGCGGGCGAAGAGCTCGGCGGAATCCGCCTAGACTCAGGTGATCTGGTAGCATCGGCGCAGCGCGTGCGTGAACTTCTCGATTCTTTGGGCAACCACAACACCAAGATTACAGTGACAAGTGATCTTGATGAATATGCTATCGCTTCCTTAGCCGCCGCGCCGGTAGATTCCTACGGTGTGGGCACCAGGCTGGTAACCGGCTCCGGTGCCCCTACCTCTGCAATGGTGTACAAGCTGGTGGAACGTGAAAATACTGCTGGCGAGCTGGAACCCGTCGCTAAAACCTCTGCTGGCAAACGTTCTCTAGGTGGTGCAAAGCAAGCTGCGCGCCGCCACAATTCCTTGGGCATCGCTACTGCTGAGCTTATCGGAACGGGGAACAATCCCGCTGCCCTCGAAAATACTCGCGACCTTATTCGCGATTTTGTGGTTTCTGGCGAGCTCCTGCCCGGTTTTACTGGCGAGGAGGCGGTACGCACCGCAACCAAACGACATAGCGCATCCCTAGCGGAGCTTCCCGAATCCGCTCGTCGCCTTTCAGAAGGCGAACCCGTTATTCCCACCGAATTTATCTAGCCACAGCCCATCCAGATATTGCCAAGAAAGGGACTATACACATGGCAAAAGCGCTTATTATTGTCGATGTTCAAAATGATTTCTGCCCTGGCGGAGCCCTTGCAACACAGCAAGGCGCCAACGTGGCATCGCTAATTAGCGAATACGTTGAGGAACACCACCACCAGTACGATGCCATTGTGGCAACTCAAGACTGGCACATTGATCCCGGTGATCATTTCTCAGATACCCCAGATTATGTGAATTCCTGGCCCGTACACTGCGTTGCCAACACCGAGGGGGCAGAGATTCACCCAAATCTTGATACCGACTATATCGAAGCATATTTCCGCAAGGGTAAGTATGAGGCGGCATATTCGGGCTTCGAGGGTCTTCAAGCTGCCGAAGATTCCGTGATGACTGGTGAGCACGATCCCGAAGCATCGTTGGAAGATGAGGCACCTAACACCCCGCTCGCCGATTGGCTCGACGAACATGATGTTAAAGATGTTGATATCGTCGGGATCGCGACCGACTTCTGTGTACTAGCGACGGCAAAGGATGCAGTAGACGCCGGGTACGAAACTCGCGTTCTGATTGATCTTACGGCGCCGGTTCATGAAGACAAACTGGATGATGTTATCGCCGACATGGAGGATGACGGTATTACCGTCACAGAAGCGCTTTAGCCAGGGGAGAGATTATTCTACAAGCCCCTGCCCACGAACCAATCCGCCAATTTATCCAGGCGAGCCTGAATTTGCTCCGCGGATGCCTGTGCAACTGCGGGACCACCGCAAATTTTACGCAGCTCATTATGGATAACGCCGTGTGGTTTGCCTGAACGGATAGACCAGGCTGCCACGTTTTTCGCCAGTTTATTGCGCATCTCTTTGAGCTGGCGGTGGTCCACAATCGCGGGAGCTGCTGTCGCTGGGCGGCGGGATGCATGTTCACGCTGGCGTGCACGAAGTAGAGTACCCACTTGGTCGGCATCCAGCAAACCGGGAATACCGAGGAAGTCTTGTTCTTCTTCCGAACCGATCTCCAGACCACCTGACGAAAATTCGGAGCCATCGAAGAGCACGCCGTGGAAGGAAGCTTGCGAACCAATCGCCTCGAATTTACCGCGCGTTAGTTGTTCGGAAGCACGTTCCTCGCGGTTTGCTTCTTCGAGCGCTTCATCGTCCAGCCCTTCAGCCATTGGATCGATATCGTCGTCGGTGGTATGACGGTCGAGGGCGTGGTCACGCTCAACTTCCATATCATTGGCAAGCATCATCAGCTGCGGCACAGACGGCAGAAAGACAGATGCGGTTTCCCCACGTTTACGGGCTCGCACAAAACGACCAATCGCCTGTGCGAAGAAGAGAGGTGTGCTGGTGCTGGTAGCATACACACCCACCGCCAAGCGGGGTACGTCCACCCCTTCGGACACCATGCGTACCGCGACCATCCACCGCTTGCTGCTTTCACGAAAATCGTCGATTTTAGCGGATGCTTCACGATCGTCAGAAAGTACTACGGTCGGCTTCTCCCCCGTGATCTTGTGCAGTTTTTCAGCATAGGCTTTGGCATCGGCGTGGTCAGTTGCGATGACGAGCGCTCCCGCGTCGGGAACAGTGCGGCGCACTTCGGTGAGTCGTTTATCAGCCGCAGAGAGCACGGTGGGAATCCACTCACCCTGAGGATCAAGTGCGGTGCGCCATGCCTGGGCGGTAATATCTTTAGTGAATCCTTCCCCTAGATTCGCCGCCATTTCTTCTCCGGCGGAGGTCCGCCAGCGCATTTGTCCGGAATATGCCATGAAGATAACTGGCCGCACCACGTGGTCTTTCAGTGCGGGGCCATAACCATAGGAGTAATCGGCTCGCGATCGACGAATACCTTCATGGTCTTGCTCATAGGTAACAAATGGAATAGGTGAGGCATCAGATCGGAATGGTGTACCGGTCAGCGCAAGGCGACGTGTGGCCTCATCGAAAGCTTCACGCAGACCATCGCCCCAAGATAAAGCATCACCTGCATGGTGGATTTCGTCGAAAATAACAAGAGTCTTGTCATTTTCGGTATTTCGGGCGTGCAGCTGCGGCTTATTAGCAACCTGCGAATATGTGAGCGCTACGCCCTTGTACTGGCGTCCAATGTGAACATCGGCGTTTTTGAAGTTAGGATCGATCGGAATACCGACCTTAGCGGCGGCATCCGCCCACTGTTTCTTGAGGTGGTCGGTGGGTGCTACTACGGTGAGTTTTCGCACAACCCCGCGATCGAAGAGTTCGCGTGCCAAGGTGAGAGCAAAGGTCGTTTTACCCGCACCAGGGGTTGCTACAGCCATAAAGTCCCGAGGGTTCGTCTCAAAATATTTTTTCATCGCCTCGGCCTGCCAGGCACGCAGACTGACGGAAGTACCCCACGGGGCACGATCGGGGTATGCCGGGGAGAGCTTTGGCTTAACCATGCTGTCAAACAATGTAGGCTCTTCGTACTCGCTCATGCTTTTCTCCCCCATATTTTCTCTGGTTTACCTCTGCTTCAGTATTTCCTGTGTACAAAGGCTCCTGCAGAAACACAGGTTATAAATTCTACCACCGTGTCGTGATACGTCCGCGAGGGTTCGCTTAATTATTTTGCCCAGTGCGAAGTCTGTTTGAGTCCAAAAATAAAGTATGTGCCTGCACCCCCATGCTGGGGATACAAGCACATACTTCTGCATATTCCGGAGCGAAACTTCCGTTATTTGTCGCCGTTATCCGAATTATCTTTACCAGGCTTAAGACCCTCGTAGATTTCTTTGCAGGTTGGGCAGACTGGGAATTTCTGCGGATCGCGTCCAGGAGTCCACACCTTACCGCACAGCGCGCGAACGGGTTCACCGGTAAGGGCGGATTCCATGATTTTTTCCTTACGCACATAATGCGAGAAGCGTTCATGGTCGCCCGGCTCAGAAAGCTGGGCTTCTTCCCGCTCAAGTAGTGCGGTACCGCCCGCAGTCTCGGGACCGAAGGGATCTTCAACGCCTTCAATGGAGCTCATGTTCTCTCCTCCAAGTATGTTCTCGCCGTCTTAGTTCTATTGTAGAGACTAGTGTAACAACGGGAAGGGATGCATGGTTATTCCATAGAGAACAAGGGCGACGATTGGAAACATACGTGTAGCTGCCCCATAACACCGCCCCCATATTCTCTATATAGCCTCTAGTTCGTATTGAACTTTGCAACCTGCTGAAGCATCATCGAGCTATGGCGATCGTAGAGTTTACCACCTGCAGAAATTCCAATAATGAATAGTGCAGCGCCGATAACCAGCTGGATAACGCCGGAGATAATCAGCACCATGTCGTCCTTGCCGCCGACCATGTAGATGAACGAGCCAATCCCACCGGGAAGAGCGATCAGCATGCAGATAATCATGCTACCCATCAGTAAAAGCTGCTTCGCAAAGCCGTCTGGCTGCTTAGGCGTTTTGAAGGGGTTGGCTCCAGGAGGCGCGACCGGTGGTGAAAGCACTGTATCAAGCATCAATCCGAACCCTACGGTTCCTGCGTAGACTCCCAGCTGATGCAAAAGCACGACCGGGTAATAGGCTATAAGCCCGTGGACAGCGCACATAATAAAGGACATCACCACGACGATTGGCAGCATTACGATGGAATGTCCGAGTGCACGCCCGAGCCTATCATCACGCCCACACAGAGGCGAGAGCACGTGCAGACTAAAAGCCGTGTTATCGTACGAGACCATATACGCTATGTAGAATCCTGTGAAGACATTGCAGAAATAAACCCAGAAGCCAAAGAGCGTTTCAGGTCCAGCCCCGGAATTAGCGAGCTGGATTCCCGTCGTCGCAACACGAGACCCCATGCTGCTCGTGAAGAGCGGCATCACGAGAGCAAAGAGTACATAGAGCATGGCAGTCATGACGATCAGCAAAGTCATGCGCGTATCTTTGAAGTAGCTATGAATGGTACGTGCAGCCACAGCACCCCAACCAGTGTTTGGGAACCTCGCAAAAATACCAATATCTCCTGCCGTCAGGTTCTTAGCCTTGCCCCGTTTTTGTTCACCGCTGACATTACGCATTGAGCGTTCGAGGCTACGGCCCCACAATACCCAAGCACCACCCAGGTATATGAGGGAAAGTACCAGACTTAGACCTGCTAGAGCCCAGTTACCCGCCGCCACATGGTATGCAATCGCAAAAGCGGACCCGAAAGGCGTATACCCCAACCATTGAACTTTCTGAGCGATCTCCTGGAAATGATCTATCACATAGAACATAGCTCCACTGAATATGAAGCCCGAGCTTACCAACAGCACGCCCAGAATAATCTTGAAGATAAGATCAATACGGGGGTTAGCATTCAAATAAACGCCAAGCTGATTGGCAAGGCGCGCCACTGTCATCAGCAAAGCCAGCCCCAACACTATGCTCAGCAGATAGGCTGCTAGTCCCACAGGATTACCAATAAATCCAAGGGTTCCCAGAAGGATTAGGATAATCGTCGCTATACCTGGAAGACCTATAAACCCACCGAAAAATTGCCCCTTCTGCAGCGTCTTAGCCTCTAGCGGGAATAACACGAAGCGGCTTTCATCAAGGGTTCCGTCTAGGCCAGTCCAGACAATGGGGATAAGAGCCCAGCCAAGAGATACAAGAAACCCGAGGAATAGGGCGAGTGCAGGACCATCTAAACTACCATCAATCCCTAAACCAACATAAGCGAATCCCAAACCAGTCAGTGTGCCAAGCAGATATAGGGCGCCAAAGGCAATACCAATAATCGCCCACACACTACGTTTGAGCGAAGCAAGCACATACCGCCATTTTAATGAGACGAGGTGCGCAACCATGATAGTCCTTCCGAGGTGGTGCGTCCGCCCACGAGCTGTATGAAACGTTCTTCCAAAGTAGATTCCCCACGCACTTCATCAACCGTACCCGCAGCGAGAATCCGTCCCTCATCCATAATGGCGACGTGATCGCATAAACGCTGCACCAAGTCCATGACATGCGAGGAGAGAATAACTGTTCCGCCTGAGGCGACGAATCCTTTGAGGATATCCTGAATATTAGCCGCTGAAACCGGATCAACCGCTTCAAAGGGCTCATCCAAGATCAAGACTGAAGGGGCATGAATCAGCGCTGCTGCGAGGGCGATCTTCTTAGTCATACCTGCTGAATAGTCGGCTACCGCGCGGCCTGCTGCATCAGTTAAATCCATAGCCTGCAGAAGATCCTTGGTACGTTCGGCAACAGTGTCACGTTCGAGACCGTGCAGGTACCCCGAATAGGTAATAAGCTGTTCACCTGTAAGTTTATCGAAAAGGTGCACGCCATCTGGCAGAACGCCCAAGTGCTTTTTGGCTTCCAAAGGGTTCTGCCACATATCGGTTCCCTTAATCAACGCCACGCCTTCGGTGGGCTGCAGCATGCCAGAAACCATTGAGATAGTCGTCGTCTTACCGGCACCGTTGCGCCCTACCAAACCGTAAAAAGAGCCGGTAGGAATAGCAAGGTTAATGCGATTAACGGCAACAGTCATGCCGAACGCCTTCGTCAAACCATGAATTTCGATGGCATTAACAAGGTGCGCACCAGGTTGGTGACTAAGAGCCTCACGGGTGACTTGAGGCAAGCTCCCCGGCTGCGCGTTTGCATAACTCTGATCGGTCATTGACTGACCGACATCATACGTCGGTGTACCAGCTTGTGTATTCTCTGGTGAATAGCCGTAGTCCTCAGGGGCCTTCCCAGGCACAGAATTGTGTTCTTTCATACATACAACGGTACCAGTTTGGGAATACTTCAGAACCATATTTGGGGCTTATATCACCAATAATTCTCTAAACTTTTTAAAGCATGAACTATAAGGATTACTAGAGTATTTTTTATTACCTTCACGTTGAAGGTGCGAATAAGGCGGGATGCGTCACAAGCTACATACATCCCACCTTATTTTCTCTTCTATGGGTCTAGAAAATTGCCATCGTCAGCTCAGCCCGTGCTTTGACTGTTCGCGGATCTGTAGCACCCACAACGTCAAAGAGCTGCACAAGACGTTCACGTACTCGGGTCTTATCTTCCGGAGAAACAGATTTAAAAAGTCGCAGCAGTCGTGCGTAAGCATCTTCAACATGCCCACCTATAACGTCAAGATCGGCAACGTTAAAGGCAGCCTCAATGTTGAGAGCGTCGGATGCAGCTGCTTCACGCTCTTGGGCAAGATCCAAATCTGCCACGCGAGCTAATAAATCAACCTGAGCAAGCCCAACTTTAGCATCATGGTCGCCCGGGTTCTCTGTCAAAGCCTCGCGATAGGCGGCTCGTGCTCCTTCATAGTCGTGTTCGTCAAGGGCCTCCAGTGCTTTAGCGTGCAGCGGCGGCAGGGTTTTCTCTTCCTCATCCGAAGGAGCAGGCTCAAATCCACCGGGAAGCTGATACTGCGCAGCAACCTGCAAGACCTGCTTCAGCATTTCTGACAGATCCTGCGGGCTAATCTGACCGTTATAAAGAGGGGCCGGGCGACCAGCGATAACGGCCACGCCTGCCGGTACGCCGTCCAGGCCAAACGCTTGGGCAGCCTCCGGAAGTTTCGTAATATCGACGGCGGCAAGCAGCATCGCACCTTCCGCCGCATTGACTAGGTTTTCGACGGCGTCTAGCATTTCAAGCGACGCTGGAGAATGCGGGGCATATAGCCCAAAGATCACGGCGCCTTGGGTAGACATTTGTACGTACTTCTGAAAATCTTCAGGTGTTGCAACATCGAAACGCCAACTTTTCGCCGAATTGCTTTGTGCTGCAGTGGGTGTAGAAGTACTGATATCGTGACCGCCAAGCACTGGAGCGCTACGTACCGACGCGGAAATTTGTTCTGCTGAGCTTTGGGGGTTTGTTGGCAGTTGGTTCGGGGTGGGAGGAATTGTCATCGAGAATCCTTTGCGAGCCTCAGAAAAATTTAACGTACTCCCTAATTATCCCGCGCGACCCACTGTTTTACAGGATTCTCGGCAATCGTTCGAGGTGCGCGAAATTTCAGATAGGCTTACTCGGTAGCTTTCTGCCTCAAGAATGTTGCGAGCGCATACAGTTTTCAGAGATGCCCGGTAGAATAGCCAGGTAAGCTTTATGAAAGGCAGACTATGTCCGATAGCTCGAATCCGCAAGCCCAGCAGACTCCTCCCCCAGTTCCCCGGGTTCCGCGGAAAAAGCCGGAGCAGGAAGAACCCATGTTTGAACAGGACGGTTCCGTATCGTCTACAAAGCGCGAATCCCTGACTTCACATATTACGGGTACCATCAGCGATTTGACCGATAGCATCAGTCAGGCACGCTCACAACGCCGCAAAGCTTCTCTTCCTCCCCGCATCGCTCCAAAAGTCGATGAGGCTTCTGAACTTCATATTTATGAGAAAAGCTCACCGCTGCATAATCCTGTATCTTTCGGTTTCCTGACGACGGTTGGTGTTGGTCTGGCCCTGCTGGCTTACTACGCTTTTACCAATGTCGGCGCGCTTGTCGGCTGGGTCACTGGCGCTATCTTCATCGCGCTTGGGCTTGATCCCATTGTTCGTAAACTTGAGAGTTTCGGCGTTAAACGCAGTGCCGGTGTGGTGATTGTGGTTCTTTCCTTCGCAGCCATCATCAGCGGACTTGTGGTGTGGATTGTGCCTATTATCAGCGCACAGGCCAGCAGCTTTGTCTATCGGGCACCCGCTATTTATCAGGATTTCATCGATTCTGATACTTTCAAACGCATTGATGACGTTCTGCATGTTAACGACTGGGTTAATAACAACGTTCCAAAGTTCCTAGAGTCTCTTACATCAAGCTCTGCGGTCGGCGGATTCATGAGCAACCTAATTACTGCGGGTTCCACAATTGCGCAGATTTTGACCGGCACTATTATTGTGCTGTTCCTCTCGCTTTATTTCCTCTCATCAATGCGCACTATTAAGGCGTGGGGGTCGCGTTTGGCTCCGGCTTCCAAGCGGGAACGTGTTGAGGAACTTACCGAACGTATCACGGGTGCTGTTGGTAACTATGTGATGGGGCAGGGAGTTGTCGCTGTTCTCAACGCAACCTTCGCGCTTATCACCATGATTATCTTGGGGTTCTCATTCCCTCAACTTGTGGCTGTGTTCGTCTTGATTTTGGCCTTTATCCCATTGGTTGGCGGCGTAGCGGCGCTTGTTCTGGTGTCTCTCATTCTTTTGACGCAGGGCTGGCAAATGTCTGTCACATTTGCGATCGCCTATTTTATCTACCTACAGATTGAGGCATACATAATTTCGCCGCGTATTATGTCAAAGGCTGTTTCGGTTCCCGGCGGTGTCGCTATTATCGCCGTCGCTGCAGGCGGTGCGCTGTGGGGCGTCTTGGGCGCGCTTATCGCGATTCCTGTCGCCGCATCGTTACTGATTCTGGTGAAGGAAGTCTTTATTCCCCGCCAAGACCATCGGTAAAAAACCTTTTCTTAGAAATATAAGGATGCGCCCGCCGTTGAGAAAAGCGGCAGGCGCATCCTTCGTATAGACGGAGTAGACAGGTTATGGTTCAGTAATCTCTTCTGCGACCGGGCCGTTGTATTCGGTAGGAAGTGTAGTCTGCTGACCCGTCACCACTGAGACAAGGGCGTTGATCACGCTGTTTACCGACTTTTCACCCACCCAAAGGTGTTTACAGTTCTCAAAAGGCACGACCTGAGTGCGGGCTATTGATTTAAAACGCTCGCGCGCTTCGGTGGGGCGTAGATAGTCGTCAAACTCCGGGATAAAGGCATAGAGCGGATTTGAGATTTTATTCCATTCGTCCAGTTCGGCGGGATGCACTCGGTGCAGCGGCGGAGAAAGCAGAATAGCCCCCACAAATTCTGATGCATGTTCTGGGGCGTACTTGAGCACAAGCTCCGTGCCGAAGGACCACCCGATTAACCAGATATTCGGCAGCTGGCGTTCTACGGCATATTGTAAGATCGCGTCAAAATCTTTTTTCTCAGCAAATCCTCCGTCGAACACTCCCTCGCTTGTACCGCGGATCGAAGAAGTACCGCGGGTGTTAAACCGCAGAACCGCAATATTTGCAAGCGCTGGCAGACGGAATGAAGCCTTCTTGTACACATGCGAATCCATATATCCGCCGTGCGTTGGAAGCGGGTGAAAAGTCACGAGAGTAGCTTTAATTTCCCCTTCGGGAAGTGCCAGTTCACCCACAAGGCGCTTCCCGTCAGCGGTTGTAACATCAAAGTTCTCTCGGCGCGCGGGAAGTACCGTGCGAGATTTAATGAGAACAGGCTGATCAGATTGGGTGAAAACATACCGTGAGGGATCAAACTCTCGGAGTTTTCCAGAGGACTCTTCAGTCGCCATAGTGTCACTTTCTTCGTTCTAACAGGTCTTCGCGCCCACGATAGGTATTCCGATCTCGTAATAGTTCTAAGCGCGTCTGGTACGCCAACAATGTTGGTGCCAGTGGCGGCGCTCATCAATGGCGCGAGAACGCCCCAGTGTATGGCTTTCTTGCCATACAACAAGATGCGCTGTTCTTGGCGGAATTGGACGGTTGCATTCTGGGCACGTATAGGTTTTCAGAGCATTTACGGCGGGAATGTACTGCACCAGCCAATCACCAAAACGGTCACGTTCAATGCGCGGCGCAGGGTCAAGAATACGAGATATATCACGTCCACCGGGTGCAGACCGCGTCCATTTGTTGGAGGTTGTGCCCGAGGAACGTTTACCGGGGTGATTCTTGCGTGCCATGCTTTCTATTCTAGCGTTCAGTACGGCTTGCCATCTTTTAGCTGCTTTGATGCCGCCAGGCAGCGGTTTCTACAGCTGGCATGTCATAGTCTTCCTCGGTAGAGTAGATGGGGTGCGTATCGTTATAGCTGAATGTTCTGTTGATTACGAAGGGCGTTTGCGTGCCCATCTCCCCCGTGCTACCCGCTTACTTATGGTGAAGAATGACGGTTCTGTGCTTATCCATTCCGATGGCGGTTCCTATAAGCCGCTGAACTGGATGAGCCCACCATGTTCTCTCCTTGTCGCAGACTATGACGAGATTCCAGATAGCACCCGGGAAGATCTTGATACGGATGTGCAGCAGCTGTGGACGGTACAAGCCGCTAAAAGTGATGACCGCCTTCTCATCCGCGTGTACGAAGTTATTCATGAGCACACCCATGATTTAGGAGTCGATCCTGGACTTATCAAAGACGGCGTAGAGGCCGACCTGCAGCGTCTTCTTGCTGAGCAGATCGAAACACTCGGTAAGGGTTACTCCTTGGTACGCCGTGAATACCCTACGGCTATTGGTCCTGTGGATATTATGGCGAGAGACTCCAACGGTATCAGCATTGCGGTAGAGCTCAAGCGCGTGGGCGATATTGACGGGGTGGAACAGCTTACCCGGTACCTCGATCTGCTCAACCGCGACCCACGGCTGGCACCCGTCAAGGGGGTTTTTGCTGCACAAAAGATCAAGCCCCAGGCACGGACTCTTGCCGAAGATCGCGGTATCCGCTGCATCTCTCTCGATTACGATGCGATGCGCGGTATCGACGACGCTGCAGATCGGCTTTTCTAAGCCAATATTTATGCGCTGTAGAGATCTTCGCGACTCTAAAACTCAAGTATTCGGGAAGGTAAAAGCCGGTACAACCAACAATTGGTTGTACCGGCTTTTACCTTATTAACGGTTTACTTCTTACCCGTCGTAGGGGTAGCGATCTCGGCATGCTTTGCCGCGATCGTTACCTTATCGTTTGAGACGGTCAAGAACCCATCATGCAAACGCGTGGTGAGTTCGCCACCATCGACGGGTCGAATCAGAAGTTCTCCGTCCTCCGCAAGAAGCGCACAGGTGGGAATGAGTCCGGGATAAATGCCCAAATCGCCGTTCGTAGTACGCACCCGTACATAGGAAGCTTCACCAGTCCACACGACGTTTTCGCGAGAAACAACTTCAACTGTTAGTGCCATAATTACTTGGCTCCGGTCTGTGCCTTGATTTCCTCGTACTGACGCATCACGTCATCCATGCCACCGATGTTGTAGAACGCCTGCTCAGGAATATGGTCTACATCGCCATTGCAGATCATCTGGAATGATTCGATGGTGTCCTTCAACGGAACAGTGGATCCTTCAACGCCAGTGAACTGCTTTGCAGTATAGGTGTTCTGTGAGAGGAACTGCTCAATGCGGCGTGCACGTGAAACAACGACCTTCTGCTCCTCAGAAAGCTCATCAACGCCCAGAATCGCGATAATATCCTGAAGGTCCTTGTTTTCCTGCAGGATAGCCTTCACGCGAATAGCCGTGTCGTAGTGTTCCTGCCCAATGTACTGCGGATCAAGAATACGAGAGGTCGAGGTCAACGGGTCAATTGCCGGGTACAGACCGCGCGATGCAATCTCACGCGAAAGCTCGGTAGTCGCGTCCAAGTGTGCGAAGGTTGTCGCCGGTGCAGGGTCGGTGTAATCGTCTGCAGGAACGTAGATTGCCTGCATCGAAGTAATGGAGTGACCGCGAGTCGAGGTAATGCGTTCCTGAAGCAGACCCATTTCATCCGCCAGGTTAGGCTGGTAGCCAACAGCAGAGGGCATACGACCGAGCAAAGTCGAAACTTCAGAACCTGCCTGAGTAAAGCGGAAGATGTTATCGATAAAGAGCAGCACATCCTGGTTCTTCACATCGCGGAAGTATTCCGCCATAGTCAAGCCGGTGAGTGCCACACGCAGACGAGTTCCCGGGGGTTCATCCATCTGTCCGAAGACAAGGGCAGTATCTTTCAAAACCCCTGCTTCTTCCATCTCAACCCACAGGTCGTTACCTTCACGGGTACGCTCACCAACGCCGGTGAACACCGAGGTACCACCGAAATTGCGCGCCACACGGGTAATCATTTCCTGAATCAGCACTGTCTTACCAACACCAGCACCACCGAACAGACCGATCTTACCACCCTTAATGTAAGGGGTGAGCAGGTCGATAGATTTAATACCGGTCTCTAGCATCTCGGTCGATCCCTCTAGCTCTGCGAAGCCGGGAGCGGCGCGGTGAATAGGCCAGTATGCGTCAGCATCGATATCGGAGTTCGGCACATCTAGTGCGTTACCAAGAACGTTGAAGAGGTGCCCCTTCACGCCATCGCCCACGGGTACAGCGATAGGAGCCCCGGTATCTAGAACAGCCTGCCCACGCACAAGACCGTCAGTCTGTTGCATAGAGATAGCACGAACAATCGAATCACCCAAATGCTGAGCAGTCTCAAAGGTGATGGTGTAGGTTTTCCCGTCGAGGGTGAGTTCAGTGGTCAGTGCATTGTAAATATCCGGCACCTGACCAGCGGGGAACTCAACGTCAACCACGGGGCCAATCACGCGGGCAATACGACCCGTTGCGCCCTGGGTGGTGGTAGTAGTCATGTTTCTCACTTACCTTGAAAAGTTGAAAGTAGATAGCTTCGAGTTAGCAATGTTCTTAAGAGGAGGCGAGAGCGTCTGCGCCGCCCACAATCTCAGAGAGCTCCTGAGTAATCTCAGCCTGACGAGCGTTGTTCATCAGTCGAGTGTACTTCTTGATTAGAGTCTCAGCGTTATCGCCCGCAGTCTTCATCGCACGCTGACGCGACGCAAGTTCACTTGCAGCGGCTTGGAGCAGGCACGCGAAGATACGAGAAGCGATATAACGCGGTAGCAGCGCATCCAACACTTCCTGAGGAGAAGGCTCAAATTCAAAGGATGCGGGTTGCTGATAATCGGCCGAAGACAGTTCTTCGTCAGGTACGATTTCCTCCCCCAATTTAGTTGCTTCTGCCACGTGAATGGGAAGCAAACGAAGAATCTTGGTCTCTTGAGTCACCATGGACTTAAATTCGGTGTATACGATATGCAAATCGTCTACCCCGCCGTTTTCATGTCCCTTTTCGTACTCCTCCAAGAACACATCGCGAATCTCAACTGCGGTATCAATATGCGGATTATCGGTGTGTCCTTCCCAAGCACGTTCATAGGGACGTTCCCGGAATTCAAAATAAGACTTCGCTTTACGCCCCACCAAGTACAGCTGTATTTCGCGCCCCTCGCCGCGTAGCCTCTCGATAAGCTCTTCTGTTTTCTTCAGCACAGACGACGAATACGAACCTGCAAGACCGCGATCACTCGTCATCACCAAGACTGCAGAGCGCTTATGCTCATGCTTGCCAAAGGTATCGGGACGATGGATCAGAGGATGCTGCACGGACTGTTGCGTTGCCAAAGCAGTCACAACGCGGGTCAATGCGTTTGCGTAAGGACCCGTGGTTTGAGCGCTTCGACGCGCCTTATTAATACGGGAGGTCGCGATCATCTCCATCGCCTTGAAGATCTTCTGCATAGACGATGTCGAAGCAATTTTCTGTCGGTAAACCCTAATCTGGGCTCCCATAGAGCTTCCTTTCTCCTGGACATCTGCCCCGCCCATAACTCTGAAAGTTCAGAGCGGGGCTAACACCTAGGACTAATCGCTAACCGATGGTTTCCTGAGTGATGTCACGATCCTGAGCCGCTTTATGCTCCTCATGACCTGCATCAACAAGGTGGCTGGTACCCTCCGAGCGGAATCCCTTCTTGAAATCTGCAACGGCAGCTTTCAAGGCATCTAGGGTTTCATCCTCAAGCTTGCCGGATGCGGCAATATCGCTCAACACCGAGGTCCGGTGACGCAGATAGTCAATGAACTCTGCCTCGAAGCGAAGAACGTCAGAAACCTCAAGATCATCAAGGTAACCGTTGGTACCTGCCCAAATGGAGACAACCTGCTCTTCTACCGCATACGGAGTGTACTGCGGCTGGCGAAGCAGCTCGGTAAGACGGGCGCCGCGAGTCAGCTGTGCCTTGGAAGCATCGTCGAGATCGGAGGCGAACATTGCGAACGCTTCCATAGCACGGTACTGAGCAAGGTCCAGTTTCAAAGTACCGGAGACCTTCTTCATAGCCTTGGTCTGCGCTGCACCACCCACACGAGAGACGGAAATACCAACATCCACGGCGGGGCGCTGGTTAGCGTTGAACAGATCGGACTGTAGGAAGATCTGGCCGTCAGTGATAGAAATGACGTTGGTCGGGATGAAGGCAGAAACGTCATTTGCCTTGGTTTCGATAATGGGGAAACCGGTCATCGACCCTGCGCCCAACTCATCAGAGAGCTTAGCGCAACGCTCCAATAGACGAGAGTGCAGGTAGAAAACGTCACCGGGGTATGCTTCACGTCCCGGCGGACGACGAAGCAATAGCGACACGGCGCGGTATGCTTCTGCCTGTTTTGAAAGATCATCAAAGATAATCAGGACGTGCTTTCCGCCATACATCCAGTGCTGACCAATGGCAGAACCGGTGTAGGGAGCCAAGTATTTAAAGCCTGCTGCGTCAGATGCGGGGGCAGCAACGATCGTGGTGTATTCCAACGCTCCCCTGGTTTCAAGGGTATGTCGAACAGCGGCAATGGTGGAGGCCTTCTGTCCAACTGCCACGTAAACACAACGAACCTGTTTGCTGGGGTCACCGGTTTCCCAGTTAGCCTTCTGGTTCAGGATCGTATCGACTGCAATCGCAGTTTTACCGGTCTGACGGTCACCAATAATAAGCTGACGCTGCCCTCGACCGATCGGGATCATAGCGTCAATAGCTTTCAGACCGGTCTGTAGGGGCTCATGCACAGACTTACGCTGCGTTACACCAGGTGCCTGCAGCTCAAGAGCACGACGCCCTTCATCCTTAATAGGACCCAGGTCATCAATAGGGTTACCTAACGGATCGACTACACGACCGAGGTAAGCATCGCCCACCGGGACCGAAAGCACCTCACCGGTACGGTGAACTGGCTGTCCTTCTTCGATACCGGTAAAGTCGCCCAGAATAATGACGCCAATATCGCGGGTATCAAGGTTTTGCGCGAGGCCAAGGGTGCCATCCTCAAAACGAAGTAGTTCGTTCGCCATCACCGAGGGCAGACCCTCGACGCGCGCAATACCATCGGAGGCTGCTACAACGCGCCCCACTTCAACACGTTCCACGTTGCCGGGTTCGTAAGACGCTGCAAATTCGTTCAGCGCGTTACGGACATCATCGGCGTTGATGGTCAAATCGGCCATCTTATGTCCCTGCTCTCCTAATTGTGGTTGCACCTCTCGGAACAACCGAAACTTGCTTCGTGGGAAGGAACAATATTCTAAAAATTTGTCTGCTTCCCAAGGTATCTTCTAAATCACCGTTGCGACGTATCGCAGAAATGTTCAGCTAATCTCTATGCTTGAAGGTCACGTTCAAGATCATCAAGACGGGTACCAACGGTTCCGTCGATAACCTCATCTCCAATCTGTACGCGCATACCGCCTAGAACAGCTGTATCTATAGATACGTCGAGTTTAAGCTGACGATTATAGATCTTGTTCAAGGTCCGGCTCAGGCGTTCAAGCTGTGCCTGCGAAAGCGCTACTGCAGAAGTTACCTTTGCGATGTAACGGTTCTGTCGCGTGACGATGATTTCCACGAATTCGTCAGCGAGGCGAGCGGCATGGTGACCACGGGATTCGCTACCAATTCGTTCCAAGAGAAGTACGCCTTCCGCGGTGACGGCTGGACCGCCTAATGCTACAGCGAGCTTCTTCTTTGCTTCTTTGCTTGCCAAGTTGTCGGACAGCGCCGCTTGCGCTTCGGGGGTACCATCAACGTTGCGCACAAACGTCAGCAACTCGTTGGTAACCTCTTCAAGGGCAT
The DNA here is from genome assembly GCF_001809415.1 of Rothia sp. HMSC058E10. Classification (NCBI taxonomy): domain Bacteria; kingdom Bacillati; phylum Actinomycetota; class Actinomycetes; order Micrococcales; family Micrococcaceae; genus Rothia; species Rothia sp. HMSC058E10. Next base: position 38,413 of record NZ_KV797641.1, read on the forward strand.
CAGCACCACCACGAGACTGAGCGGATGCGATGGATGCGAGTACCGCAGCCTTCTCAAGCGCGTCTGCAAGATCACGCTCTTGAGACCAACGCAGTGCTACCGCCGTAGTCAGCACCTTGAGTGCTTGAGAAGAAATTTTGCCGCTAAAAATAGCCTGTGCAATATTTTCTCGATCCTTCCCTTCACGCGAAGAGTCGGTCAAACCACGACGCAAACCGCCATCGTGGTCAAGTACATCGACCACGGCGAAAAGCTCGCTAGCTAGGTTGAGTGGGTTCAACGAAGCGTTGGCTTCAAGAACCGCTTCCACCTTGCTCAGTGATTCAGTAGATACTCCTGCCATTACCGAGTTGCACCTGCATTCTGTTGCTCGGTTTCAAGGTCAGCAAGAAAACGATCTACCACGCGGGCCGATCGCTCATCATCGTCAAGGGCTTCGCCCACAATCTTTCCTGCAAGAGTAGTCGCCAAAGTACCAACTTCATGACGAAGAGATACTGAAGCAGCTAGGCGCTCAGCCTCGATAGTCTTCTGCGCATTATCAGTAATACGCTGAGCCTCAACGGTTGCGCGCTCACGAGCCGCTGCGATAATTGATTCGCCTTCGGTACGCGCTTCCTCGCGAATCTTCTGAGCTTCCAGACGAGCGCTTTCAAGCTGCTGGTTGTACTCTTCGCGAGCCGCTGCGGCCTCCGCCTGAGCTTTCTCAGCTTTGGCAAGACCACCCTCGATTGCTTCTTTACGGTCCTGGTAGATCTTCTCGAACGCCGGGACAACGTATTTATGAACGATGAAATAGAGAATCACGAACCCAACGACGGTGATGCCCAATTCCCAGAGATTGGGAATTAGAGGGTTAGAGCTGTGCTCTGCGCCCCCTCCTTCTGCCAGATAAGTCATTGAGGGATTTCCTGTTCTTTAGGTTGGTTCGTTAACAGCTATATCTGAGCTTAGATGATGAAGGCCAGAACGAGACCCAGAATCGCCAGAGCCTCAACCACCGCGAAACCCATGAACAGCATCGGCTGCAGGGTACGCTGGGACTCGGGCTGACGCGCAACGCTCGTCATGTAGGCAGCGAAGATTAGACCCACGCCGATGCCGCCACCAATAGCTGCGAGGCCGTAACCAATAACGTTCATGTTGATTCCTTTCAACAGTGTGTGCTTCAGTGAAAATACCGAAGTTACAGAGCTACTTATGTGTATTCGACCCGTAAAACGGGTTGCTTTCTTCGCAACTAGATAGCCAGTTACGAAAACCTATATTTTAGTGTCCTTCGGAAACCGACCCTTGCAGGTATACCGCGAGGAGCAGTGTGAAGACATAAGCCTGGATTACCTGAATCATCAGTTCCAGGAAGTAGAGGAATAGACCCAACGCCCCAGAGGCGATACCGCCCAAAGCTGCAGCCCCGCCGACGCTCATCACTAGGAACTGAGTTAGGGATGCTGCCACCATCATTGCCATGTGACCGCCGAACATCGTAGCGAAAAGACGAAGCGCGTGGGTCACGGGACGAATAATAAGGTTCGAGAGGAACTCAATCGGCACCAAAATAACGTACACCCACCCCGGAACTCCGGAGGGCATCGTCAGATCTTTAAAAAATCCAACCAGTCCCTTGCGCTTGATACCTACACCGACCCAGGTAAGGTAGCCGACGATAGCCAATGCATATGCACTGCCTGGGTGAGAAAAAGAAGGAAGTTGAATAAGGGGAATTGAACCGTAAAGGTTATTAATCAGAATAAAGAAGAAAGAAGTAAAGAGCAGGGGCACGAAAGGCTTGAAATGCTGTGCGCCAATCAGGTCTTTGCCAAGTGAATTACGGGTGAAGAGATAGCCTGATTCTGCAATGAACTGGGCTTTACCCGGAACCATTGCACGCTTGCGTGCAGCCATCATAAAGAATAGGGAAACGACTACGACAGACAGGATGACGAGCAGCATCTGTTTACCAAAGCCGAACCCAAGAGAATCAACCTGGAAGAAGTCAGGCAGATGCATATCGGCCGGTGTCGGCGGCGTATAGCCTTCTGCGAGTACAGACCCGTTCTCGTTCAAAGCAAGTCCTTTCTTGCCGTTAGCTGGCTACTTGCTGGTGCAAAACTATGCTCAACTAACTGGATGGAATGTGTGCAAAACCTAAAATTTTTAGGCTATTTATTTAGAGCGACTCGTATGCAGATATACCAGGTAGATGCCTCCGCAAGCACCTATCAGAACACCAACCCATACAAACCACCGGGTATTGAGGAGCCAGTCAGCTCCAAAGCCGACCAATCCCCAAAAAGCCATGCCGATAATAAGATACAAAACAGACATCACGCCGCCGGATAATCCACCGCCGGATACCAGTTCTCCTGTGGTACGGAGTTTCTTATCTCCGTCCCACCATTTCTTCTCAGAATCGGTCAAAAATTTCCCTATCTACTTCTGAGTAAGCCTTTGTGTGTGCTAAGACTCAGGATCGAAGTACAAAATCCTTGAATTCATAATGGTTACAGCCTCGACACTTAACCACAGTACCGCTCCTATGACGGCACCACCAAGCGTCCAACCGTGTTTAAGTGCCTCTGGCATAGGTACTAGTAAAAGCACCATCGCCATGAGTAACACCTTCACCACATAACTTACAAGCAAAGCCTGAGGAATCCCAATCTTTATACGGTGTGCCCCCAAAGCAGTTGCTACGCCCATGGTGAAACATATATAGACTACCAGAAACCCAACCATAAATCCCGCCGACCCGCGAATGCCCAATATGATTCCCAGAATCGGTAAACAAAGAACTAAAACCAGTGCAGACATTACGGTCTCGCGATAGGCTAAAAGCCCCCAGGAAAAGCCTTGCACCCTATTTTGCTTATTGTCTTTCTTACCTATACCATAGATAAATTTTGGGTTCCACAGAGCCCTCCGAATCGAATTTAGCCGCCGTTGTTTCACTCCTGTGAACCTTCAGACTTCCGCTCGCTCATAGGATGCGTCTCTGTGTTCAGATCTGCAATATTCTGCTTGGAATTAGAGTGCCCTTGCTCGGCAGGCTGCAGACGCGTATCCAGTAGTTCGGGAAGTCGCAGGTATAAAACAATGACGGCTACAGCAAGGGCAAGAACGCCAACACCAGCAAAAAAGGCACCTGTTAGGAAAAGATCTGAGGCAAAGAGTACAAAAGCCCATACAATCGCAGTCGCAGAACTCACCATAATTGTTGCGCTGATATGTCCCAATCCGACGTCAGTCAGACGCTGATACACATGGGTTCGATGCGGTTTGTACCACTGCTCCCCAGCAGCCATACGACGTATAAGAGTCATCGCAGAATCTGCAAGATAAACCAGAAGCGGGGCTATCGACGCAAGGAACGGAATTCCAGCATAGAAAGCACCAACGGCAATTGTTCCAAGAGAGGCACCTAGAAAGTAAGAACCAGCATCACCTAAGAAAACATTGTGACCCATGCGTAAATTCCAAGGTAGGAAAGCCGTATAGGCACCTGCAACTGCCAGACCACCTATCGTCATCCACGGCAAACTACTTACGCCACCCATATAGGCGTAGGCAAGCCCAGCCACCAGCCCATGGCATCCGGAGATACCGTTGATGCCGTCCATAAAGTTTGTAACGTTTATATACCCCGCAATAAAGAGCCCCGCTACAGGAACCCACAGCAATGATGCCTCTTGAATAATAGCGAGAGAAAGTGCAATACCGAGTCCTATAACAAGCTGCATCCCGGCACGCTTGGCAACGCTGACCCCATAGACATCTTCGGTCCATCCCAAAAGCAAAGCAAGACCGCCGCCTGCCAAAAAAGTTAACGAGATGGGGAGATTTACAGTCCACCCCATGAGGGTAGCGACCGCGAAGCTCAAACAGGTAGCGCTAGCGGTTGCCAGCCCCATGCCCCGGTACGTCGGAATCGTATGCGAGGAACGCTCATTGGGTATATCAACCATATTTAGCGCGTGCAACAGGGGGCGTACCGCAAAAGGCAGAAGCGCTCCTAACACAAACGCTAGTATAAGCACCAGAGATGCCTGGTTCATGTCTCTCCTCTAGACGGTAAAACCTCGTAACAGGGTGTAATTTGGGATTCTACTTCCCCGCTGCTGGTTCTACAAGACGAATTCATCACGTAGTACACGCCTATGTAGACGTTAACGGGGCAAAATTTCATCGTTCAATATTCAGTCCCTGTGTTCTTCCAGAAGACGACCCTGACGCGGATCTACTACGCGGGTAAATCCATGACGCTCATAAGAACGATGCGCTTCATAATTCTGAATCCACTGCTCATAATCCAAATCCTCAGGATTGAGAGCTGGTGCCGTCGAGTGAGAAATAAACTTGTTTTGAGTGCTTCGAGTGTGTTGCTCATTAGCACCAAAGAGGGTTTCATCCAATTTTTCGCCAGGACGCAGACCGGTCACTACAATATCAACATCGTAACGTTCATAGGCTTTACGCATCTCATGTGCAACATCGTAGATAAATACAGGCTCACCCATATCAAGCACCATAACTTCACCCGGATGACCAATAGCCCCTGCCAGCATCACCAGCAGGCAAGCATCCGTGATGAGCATAAAGTATCGGGTAGCGTTCTCATCAGTAAGTGTAATGGGACCGCCGTTGAGAATCTGCTGCGTAAACAGAGGTTTGATAGAGCCGCGCGAGCCAAAAACGTTACCGAATCGAACCGATACATAAGTCTTCCCCGTCTGCTGTCCAAACCACGAGGTTAAGCATTCAGCGGTTCGTTTTGACTGCCCCAAAGCGGTCTTAGGGTCTGCCGCTTTATCAGTTGAAACATTCACAAACGTTTCAACATCCGCCGCTTGCGCAGCATATAGAACGTTAAGGGTGCCCAGCGAATTTGTTTTCCATGCTTCCTCAGGGTATGCCTCCAGTGCAGAAACATGCTTCAAAGCTGCGGCGTGGAAAACCACCTGCGGTTTTCGTTCAAGGAAGATATTACGCAGGTTTTCTCCCTCACGAATATCCGCGAGAATAATACGCTCATCATCCAGGCTGGACTCGCCAGTGATCGAGAGCTTTGTTTCCATCAGCAGGGTTTCGTCACGATCGAGCATCATGAGCAGCTCAGGGTCGTATTCGTGGATCTGACGGCATAGCTCAGAACCAATAGATCCTCCTGCACCGGTCACCAAGACCCGCTTACCTTGAAGGTAGCTGCGCAAAACTTCAGTATCGACATCGTAGTTGATTTCACCGCGGATAAGCTTCATGAGCTCGTTATCGTCGGTTTCTACCACATTGTTGCCGAAGAGCTTTTCGCTGGCGCTCGCTACACGAGTTACTTCGACTCCGTGTTTTTGCATGCGTGCCCAGACCCTGTCGAAACGATCATGCGGCATGTTGGTGATAGCGACGATCATTTTTTTAGGGGCATAGCGCCTGATGACCGCATCCAGTTCTTTACCGGTGTTATAAACCGGCACATTATGAATGTTAATACCGCGTAGCTGAGGGTTATCGTCCACTACCGCAACAGGTCGCATATATGCAGAGTCATCATGCATAAGAGCTTCGATAACTGTGCGACCTGTAAACCCGGCGCCATAGACGATAACAGGCTCACCATCAAGATTACGCAAAGTCTTATGCTCAACATAAATACGCTTAACCATGCGCATCGCCGCCATGAATAGCAATGTAATACCCACCGAAATAGGCGGCACACCATGAGGCACATGTACTAGTCCGAGAGCTTCGTCTACGTAGCTGAAGAGGAAAAGCGCCACCGAGACGATACCTACGGTTGCGCCCGCACGCCAGACTTCCTCGAAAGAACCGTAAGAATACAGGCCGCGGTACACCTTCATACCGTAGCCCACAAGAATTTGCAGAATAATCGCAAACCCCATACTGAGCGCCACGCTTTGAAGATCAATCACATCAAAGACAGAGTTCTGGTTCAGAAGCAGGCTGTACCGCAGCATAAACGCGATGACGAGCCCTATAATCCAGGCTACGGAATCTAGTGCAATCTGAACGAGAAGCCACCAGCTTTTAGGGGTGTAGGGGCGTTGGCGATCCACCACCGCAATCGGTTGAGTCGTGGGATAGTTCTCCACTTATGCGTCCTTCCCCTGCAAACTATTCTCTACGTTCCTACTAGGCCGTATATCGGTGAGCGCTCGAAATGCCTTACGGCGCGTACTCTCCGGAATAAACCGGTACGCCGTTCGAACGCTCATATTCTTAATCCACCCGAGCTTTGAGATCGCGTGCCCGGTATATAGTCGACGTTGAATCGCCCAATCCTGTTTCCAGGCGTTAAGTCCGCCCCGCCGCGTGTAGGCACCCGCACCCACACGATAACGGACTAATGGCTCAGGCACATTACCAATCTTATAACCGGCGGCGATAACCCGCGACCACAGCCACCAGTCTTCGGCCCCTGGTACATATTCATACCCGCCTAAACGTTGAACAACGTCTTTGTAGAAAGCCACCGTTGGGTGGTACAGGGGATTGCGCGAAGGCATCATGTCAGCCAACCGAGATGCGTCAGTTACCGTCTGGCGGGTAGCCTCTACTGTGGTATTCTGCGCATCAACTTCGTACATGGCAGAGCCCATCACCGCACAGTCGCTCTCGATAAGCGCCGGAATTAGGGTTGCAAATCGGTCTGGCTCCGAAATATCGTCAGAGTCCGCTCGGGCAACGATGCCGTAAGAACAAGCATTCAGCCCCTCGTTGAGTGCAGCGGCAAGACCCACGTTCTGAGGCAGTTTGACTGTGACGATAGGAGCGCATTCCCCCGCCCTGCTACGTTCGACCCAACGGTCAATGACCGCGCACACTTCAGAAGGCAACGGGCCATCCTGAACCAAAACCAGTTCAGCAGGCAGAAGGGTCTGATACTGAGCGTTCGAGGCAATAGCCGCCTCCACATGATCAGCAGATTCCCGAGCGTAAACACTCATCAGAACGGAGAACTCTGCCTGAGATTGTGGTGCGCCAAAGGAATCATGGTCTTCTTGAATACCATAATGCCCCGGAAATTCAAGGTCGTACACTTCGCGAAGCACATCACGATTAAGGCGAGGGGCATGCAGCGCATCCTTGATGCCCCTCAGGAAATACCCCAAGTAGATAGATTTTTCGTCCGTACGCAGAACCGTCGAAGCCCAAAGTCTTGCTACCGACCCGCCATATAAAAACTTCTCAAGCGGGCTCAGAGTACGGGCTCGCGTGAAAACCCACAATTTATTGCGAACATCGTTATAAAATCGTGGGCCCGGCTTCGCATTCGTCGTCCCAAAAGTTTTCGTGTGGTGACGAGCCACCGAGGCGGGTACAGCAATGGCATCTCGGTGATGCGCAAGACGGGTCGAAAATTCAAAGTCATCATTCCAGATAAAAAAATCCGCAATCGGTAGGCCGCCATTCTGACGAATAACTTGAGCGTCCATCACCAAAGATACAAAGGAGGCGCTGCGTATAGGCCGACCCCCCACCGCTTGTGCACGACGATGCCGCCCAGAGCCAGCACCGAACATAGTGCGCATCGTATTCATGGGATGGTCTTCCCCATTGGTCCACACAACCCGTGAAGCTATCAAGGCGGGACGACGGCTGCGGTCCGGCGAATATGATTCCCATGCTTGAACAGACTCATGCAGGGTGTTTTCGGTTGGTTCAGTGTCATCATCCATAACCCACACAAGATCTGGATTGTGGCGCGCTAACGCTCGATCGATTCCAACGGCGAATCCACCCGCACCTCCCATATTCTGAGACAATGTGATGATATCGAGCGGAAGCGAATAGCTTAGATTTTTTAGATACTCGACCGTGCCGTCGGTAGAGGCGTTATCAACCACGACAACAGCGTCCGGCACAACCTGCCCTGCGGCGATACCCGCAAGGGTAATGGGTAATAAATCTTGACGATTATAGGTCACAACAACCGCTACAACACGCGGCCTACCGAGCTGTGCCACACCGCAGACAGGCGCACTCACCGAGTTTTCGCTCTCATCAGGCATCGACGCTTCCTCCCCCAGCACGCACTTTTCAGGCGGACCTATAAACACACGGATATATGAGACATCCCAAGATAGCTATTCTACCCGTCGAAAGCTCTATAGCTAAACATTACGTTCCAGCTTCAGTTTCGACTAGAGACCAAAAAGTTAGTTCCGCCACGTGCTCCTGTGCCACGACTATGCTTTAGCTCTCTTCTGCCCTGAAGTACTACTCTAAAACGTTATTTCTGTTTCTTAAACACCACCGAATATGCGAAAGTTGAAATACACACTCCGTAACAGTTTGGGGTGAGAAAGGTGAAAAGACGTGTCCGAGTCTAAATGGAAAGTTATCGGTGCAAGTGGCTTCGTGGGGTCGTCCATCGTGGCACGACTAAATGCCGAAGGAATCAGCGTAGATCCCATTGAGGCACCCCGTTTAGCAACCCGAGCACTCGACTCAAGAACTATTATCGAAGAAGCTCAGCTCCTTGAAGGCATCATCGACTCCCTAGCGGATGCGTTTGCCGGGGCTCAGGTTGTTGTTAACGCAGCAGGTCTTGCTGCCCCCAATATGCAAGACGTACCTGCGCTAGTGGGTGCTAATGCTCTGTTACCGGCGGTTATCGCTATAGCAGCACACCGTACCGGAGTACGCCGAGTTATTCACCTCAGTTCGGCAGCAGTTCAGGGCGCAAAATCTGTTCTTGATGCGAGCGAATACACAGCTCCCTTTAGCGCATACTCCTTTTCAAAAGCCTTGGGTGAAGAAGCTCTTTTAGACTTGCAGGATACGTTCCACGAGGCCTCGCATGGCGAAACCTCTGAACCTGTTGAGCTGTGCATCCTGCGAGCCACCAGCGTGCAGGGGCGCGGGCGCCGCACTACCGAGGTCTTCGCCAAAATAGCCTCTTCCCCGTTAGCTTCTGTAGCAGGTGCAGGAACCCGCAAATCCCCCGTATCGAGCTCATATGCACTGGCTGAATTTGTGGTTAAAGTCGGCTCCTTTAAGGGTGAACTGCCCTCTATTGTGCTGCAGCCGTGGGAAGGCGAGACGGTAGCCTCTACCATGGCGGATGCCGGTCGCCGCAAGCCCGTGCACCTGCCTGAATGGCTGTGCAATCTGGCGGTTAAGACCGGGTATACAGTCTCCGAAATGATGAACGATAGGTTCCAAGGTTCCGTTCGCAAAGTTGAGCTCATGTGGTTTGGACAAGAACTCGACGATTCCTGGGCTCGTGAAAACGGTCTTCTACCCGAGCCGCGAGTGCGTGAAGTGCTGCGCAATGCCCATACTGCACTCGGTAAAAAGAAAGATAAGCGATTTAAGAACGCCTAGCTACAGGCCCTTACACTTTTCTACACAGCATAAGCAACGACGGTGAGGGATTCGAGAGTTAGTATCTCGATTCCCTCACCGTTTTTGAATAGCCGTATTTTCTTGTGAGAATTATCTGCCCTCTAAGATTCTGATTTCGCCTCGCCGTGCACAAGGGCGCGAGCAGCATCCGTCGATACCGGCTTAACTGGAGCCTGCGCTGTCTTGACCGGCTGAGGTGTGTTGTTGCGGTATCCGCGCAAACGTTTTTGATCAAACTCAGGCTTTTTATCGGCAGCAAGCGAGGTTGCGGTATTAACGGCTCCCAACAGCATGTCTGCGATGGAACCGGCTACCGGGGATGCTGCCCGTTCCGGTTCTTTGCCGCTGCCGGAATGCTCTGCGTCCCACTGGTCATATGCTTCATCAAGGTCTTCCTGACCGGTAGGTTTCTGCTCAGTATCTTCTTGAGTGGAGGTTTCTTGCTTATCTTTCTCATCGTTACGAGCATTGAGCTCGCTACGGGTCACGATTGAAGGCACAACCTCACGAAGCTCTTCAACGGTAATAGCACCTTCACGAACCACAACATAAGGGGTCGAAGTACAGTCCAGGATTGTGGACGGTTTGCTTTCGCCAACGCTTCCGTCTTCCTGTGGTGCAGGACGAGGACCATCGTCCACAACAAGCGTGACGTCCTTACCCAGCTGAGTAAGCGCTTCTTCGGCATTAGCTGCCGCAGGCTGTCCTGTCTTGTTAGCCGAAGACACCGCCAATGGACCGTGCTCAGTCAGGAGCTTGAGCGCAAACTTATCGTCAGGAACACGTACAGCAACCGTCCCTTGGGTTTCGCCCAAATCCCACGTCAGCGATGGATAGGAATACAGAATAATCGTTAGTGCTCCGGGCCAAAACTTATTGCCCAAATCATATACATCGTTTGGGATTTCGTCAGCAACGCCCGCAAGAGCTGCAAGGTCGAATATCAGCACAGGCGGAGGCATGGTACGGGAACGGCCTTTATCAGCCAGAAGCTTCGAAACGCCCTGATGCGAGAAAGCATCACAGGCGATGCCGTAGACGGTATCGGTAGGAATCACGATAGTTTCGTGGGCATTCAATGCCTCACGAGCGGCTTCGACGGCCTCCGTGGTCTCGGTATCAGTCGTTACTGGGTACAGCTTTGCGTTCACGTGCCTTATTCTCTCATGTTTTGGTACGAGGCGGTGGATGGCGTGACAAGGTTACGCAATAAGCGAGTAGCCACACCCGAATATACCGCTCTCTACCGGGGTTTATATCCTGCGGTATGTCTGGGTTTGCCGTTCAAATCTCGGATTGAGTATATGCTCACAAACCCCTGTGCCGCTAATGTCTCAGCCACTCGGGTCTCTTGTGAATCATCGTGCTCCATCATAAAGAAACCGCCGGGACGCAAAAGATAGTGAGCCCGAGCGATTACCTCCCGAGGAATTTCCATGCCGTCTTCTCCCCCGCCATAAAGCGCCATTTGCGGGTCATACTCGGCGACTTCAGGAGCCTGGGGTTTGCGGTGGGGAGGAATATATGGAGGGTTTGAAAGCACCAAGTCAAAGTATCCGGGCAGATCTTCAAGCGAGGTACGAATATCGCCCGGAATAAGGTGTACGTTCTGAGGATCAAGATTCTTGCGTGCCCAGAGGAGAGCCTGCTCGGAAAGTTCAACCGCAAAAACTTCTGCTTGAGGATTCTCTTCTTTAATCGCTGCGGCGATTGCCCCGGATCCCGTGCATAAATCCACGACGCGAGGGCGAGCGTTAGACTCGTATGACGCCAAGACCCGCAGAGCTTCCTCCACTAGAAGCTCAGTTTCAGGACGGGGGATAAAAACACCCGGACCTACCTTTATCTCCAGGTGATAAAAAGGTGCGACCCCCGTAATATGCTGCAACGGAACGCGCTGAGCTCTACACTCTAGCAGTTCCGTATAGCGTACTGAATCTTGTGGGGTAATCCTACGCCCCATCAGGGCGAACCGCTGCACGTCCGCACGAGTTACTGAGGATTCCCCATAGCTACCGCGCTGAACTCCTTGAGAATCCGTATCTAACAGATATGCGGCAAGAAGTTCGGCGTCTGCTCGGTATTGTTCTATCCCGGCGTGACGCAGTACATCAGCACCGCGGCGCAAGGCTTCATCAAGCCCTTCGCCGCGGTGTGCTGTTGGGGTGACCCGTAATCCTGTCACTTCTGCGTTGCCTCGGATTATTCCTGCTCTTGTCCGACCTGTTCCAGTCGGTGAGCCTCATCCATTTCGATGGCAGACTGCACGACTGGATCAAGGTCGCCGTCCAAAACCGCATCCAAGTTATATGCCTTGTACCCAGTACGGTGATCGGCAATACGGTTCTCGGGGAAGTTGTAGGTACGTATGCGTTCCGAACGGTCCATCGTGCGCACCTGAGAGGCACGATGCGCGGCGTTCTCAGCGTCGATCTGCTCCTGCTGATGCGCCAGCAAACGGGCACGCAGCACGCGCATTGCAGCTTCGCGGTTCTGCAGCTGTGATTTCTCATTCTGCATAGCCACAACAATGCCCGTAGGAAGGTGAGTAATACGCACGGCAGAGTCGGTTGTATTCACAGACTGTCCACCGGGACCGGAAGAACGGTAAACATCAATCTTCAGGTCGTTCTGACTGATCTCGATCTCTTCGGGTTCATCAACCTCAGGAAATACGAGCACGCCCGCAGCCGACGTGTGAATGCGCCCCTGTGATTCAGTCGCGGGAACACGCTGAACTCGGTGCACGCCGCCTTCATATTTCATGTGTGCCCATACGCCTTCGGCAGGTTCGTTGGAGGTTCCCTTGATTGCTATCTGGGCATCCTTGTACCCACCCACATCGGTACTGGTGGAGGAAATAACCTCAGTCTTCCAGCCCTTATGCTCGGCATAACGCAGATACATGCGCAAAAGGTCACCCGCGAAGAGAGCCGCCTCATCGCCGCCCGCGCCCGCTTTGACCTCAAGAATAACGTTGCGACCATCATCAGGATCACGAGGGATCAAAAGACGGCGTAGCCTCTCTTGGGCTTCTTCAAGCTCGGCCTCAAGAGTAGGAATCTCAGCCGCAAACTCAGGGTCTTCTGAGGCCATTTCACGCGCCGCTTCTAAGTCATCCGCCAAGGACTTGTATTTGTTATATGCGGTCACGATACCGGTGAGTTCCGCATAACGCCGCCCCACGCGGCGAGCCTTCCCCTGATTTGCCTGAACGGCGGGGTCAGCCAGCTGCTCCTGAAGCTCAGTGTGCTCGTCAAGGAGCACCTGGATAGACTCAAACATTTTTGCTCTCTTACCTTTGTATACGCGCCGATTTTCGGGACTCGCGTATATCTTCACTTCATTATTACAGGGTCTAGGCACCGCACACCCCGTACCGCACAATCTTTTGGGCGGTACGGGGCGAACAATGCTGTGCGATAACCGCTACGAGACGGTTACCTTGCTAATCCACAAGGCGCAGCCCATTCTTCTGAACGGTCAGCAAGAATTCAACGTTGCTCTCAGTCTTCCGAAGCTGGTTCGTAAGAATATTTAGAGCCTGCTCGGGTTCCATACCGGCCAGAGCACGGCGCAGACCCCACATAATCTTAACTTCGTCCGGAGAGAGCAGATTCTCTTCGCGGCGTGTGCCGGAGGCGTTAATATCCACCGCCGGGAAAATACGCTTATCGGCGAGCTGACGTGACAGACGCAGTTCCATATTACCGGTGCCCTTGAACTCTTCGAAGATAACTTCATCCATCTTCGAGCCGGTCTCTACCAGAGCCGTCGCCAGAATAGTAAGCGAGCCACCTTCTTCGATGTTACGAGCGGCACCGAAGAATTTCTTCGGCGGGTACAGAGCGGCAGAATCGACACCGCCGGACAGAATACGGCCGGAGGCAGGAGCCGCAAGGTTGTAGGCACGCCCCAGACGAGTCATGGAATCCAGCAGCACGACCACATCGTAACCCAGCTCAACCATACGCTTAGCTCGTTCGATAGCCAACTCAGCAACGGTGGTGTGATCCTCAGCAGGACGGTCGAAGGTTGAAGCTATAACCTCGCCGGAGACCGTGCGCTGCATGTCGGTTACTTCTTCAGGGCGTTCATCCACCAAAACCATCATGAGGTAAACCTCAGGGTTGTTGGCAGTAATAGCGTTCGCGATCGACTGCAGCATAAGGGTTTTACCGGCCTTTGGCGGCGAAACGATCAGACCGCGCTGACCTTTACCGATCGGAGATACCAAATCAACAACACGGGTACCCAGTTTCTTCGGGGTAGTCTCTAGGCGCAGACGTTCCTTGGGATACAGCGGGGTAAGTTTCGAGAACTCACGACGGCTGGAAGCTTCTTCCACAGGCTGCCCGTTAATAGCCTCTACCTTCACAAGCGCGTTGAAACGCTGGCGCGAGTTTTGTTCTCCCTCGCGCGGCACGCGAATAGCGCCCAGAATATGGTCACCCTTACGCATGTGGTAACGCTTAACCTGAGCCAGGGATACATAGACATCGTTCGGACCGGGCAGATAGCCGGAGGTACGCACAAAAGCATAATTATCGAGGATATCGAGGACACCGGAAATAGGTGCCAGTACGTCGTCCTCATTCACCTGAGGCTCATCGGAGTCCCCACGACGGTTACGACGATCATTCTTTTCATAGCGGTCACGCTTATTGCGGCGGCTAGTGCGCTCCTCACGATTCTGATTCTGTTTTTCGAATCGTTGATCGTTTTTCTCGGAACGCTCATTCTTCTCAGAACGGTCACGCTTGTTACGGCGGCTAGTGCGCTCTTCGGCCTCTTCTTCGCCCTTACGACGGTTATTCCGATCGCGTGTGCGTGTACGTTTAGTCGGCTTCTCAGGTTCAGAGCCGAAAGTCATATCCAGAGCCGCCGTAATGGAGTCCAGGGTAGTAGAGCCGTCCGAAGTTGTGGCTTTCAAATCGGCGGAATTCTCGGGAAGATCACGTTGTGCAGAACGCGAACCGATGCTTTCAGAAGCCAGTTCTGCTTTCACATCTAAGGGAGGCAAATCCGCATTCTTACCCTCTTGGGGACCGCGACCGTTCTTAGCTTCACGGTCTTTCCGAGATCGTGAATTTCGAGTGCGGCGAGTGGTACGTTCCTCGTGCTCGAGGGTCTCGGTACTCTCGCCAGATGCTGCTTCTTCGGAAGATTTCTTTGTTAAGGAAGCCTCATCAGGTTTAGCGGCTTCTTCAGAAGCTGCCTTAGCGGCCTTGCGACTACGCGCGCGCTTCTGTGCCGGAGTCTCATCCTGCGCTTGAGAATCTTGCGACTTTGAGCGGGTGTTTTTAGAAGTTTTCGTGCTTTCTTGAGTCGAGGCAGCCTCGGCACCTTCGGTGGTGCCGCCGCGCTGATGCAGGGTTAACGCTTCCACAAGCTCAGCCTTCTTCATTTTCAGGTATCCACGAATACCGAGCTGCTGAGCGAGAGTACGAAGCTGTGCGACCTTCAAGCCGCTGAATTCGGAGAAAGCGTCACCGGAACCGGTGCCATTATCCTCGATCACGACAATGTTCTTTGCCAAACGATTTATCCTTTTAGTCAGGGACACCCAGAAAATCCTCTCAGAATTGAGGATCGGGTTTTTCTCATCATGCGTACAGTGTAGAAACTACATACCGCATACTGTGCGGTATCGCGCTACGCTGTATTGCCTCATATATATCCGAGGCACTCACTTTCGAACCGTCGTTACGTGAGGTCAAGAAACGGCAAAGTCCTTGTGAAGTGAGGCAAAAAAATACATAACCACAGAAAAAATATTTCCTCGCGAGCTCCCCACGGAAGAAGAAGCATACGCGAACACACAAAAAGACGTGGTTCAAAGAAAATACTTTCCATTCCCGGATGTGGCGGTTCTTCGTGCGACCGGGAGATAAAATAAACACGACAAACCATGTCAGGTGAAAAACACCTTACTGTGTAACTATAACACCTTCTGCATCGATTTCAAGGGGCATGACGCGCCATGACAGGCGACGCCCCTCATATTCGCTTCCCTCATGAGTAGCCTCAAACTCAGCGATCGCTCGCTGTGCTGCTGCGACTTCTTCACAGCTACGGGAGAAGGTTAATACGGTAGGCCCGGCCCCCGAAATTACGGCGGGAAGCTGCCGATCACGCAGATAGGCGACCAGCGCCGCACTCGGCTGCATCGCAGGAATACGGTAGCCCTGATGCAGATAGTCCACGGTTGCATCCATAAGATACTCCGGTGCCTGCGAAAGGGCTTGAATCAATAAAGCGGCACGGCCTGAGTTTGCCGCAGCTTGCTCATGCGGAATCTCGGCAGGAATCAGCGAACGCGCAAGTTTTGTAGAAACTTCATAATCGGGCACCGCTACGATAGGTACAACGGCAGAATGAACCGGTACGACCAGCGAGCGCCAGTTCCCCAGTTCGCCCCAGGATATTGACAGTGAACCATGCACCGAAGGCGCCACATTATCGGGGTGTCCTTCAAGGTCTGAAGCTACTTGAAGAATCTGGTCACGACTCAATTGAGTGTGCTCGGGAAGCAACCCGGAAGCCGCCGCAACGCCCGCAACAATAGCGGAGGCAGATGAGCCCATGCCCCGTGAATGCGGAATACGATTGTGTGCCGTCAGCCTGAGGGCCGGGAAATCATGAAGTCCGACCTTCTCAAAAGTGGAACGCATCGCCTGAATCACCAGATGGGTTTCATCGCGCGGTACGGCCTCGCTGCCCTCGCCTGAAAGCTCAAACTCTAAACCTTCAGAAATACGCTCAACCCTGAGTTCATCATAAAACCCTAAAGCCACCCCTAAGGTATCGTAGCCGGGCCCGAGGTTAGCGCTTGATGCCGGGACCTTGACGGTGACGGTTTTACCGACAGGAATATCTGCGCATGTGATAGGGGTATCGGAATTCGACATGGAAACCTCGGGTGCATGTGGATGTTAGGAGCGCATACTGTGCTGTTCAAGCGGTGGAACAACACTAATGTCACTTACTTTACGAGAATTTATCCTAGCATTGAGCGGGTTACGGACAGAATAAGACGCCCTTGCCCAAGAAAATTTTCTCGGACAAGGGCGCATCGACCTATCGGTTAACAGGCTATAGGGTGGTTAGTTCAGGTCAAGAATATCTGCCACAGCTACAACATCAAAGGCTGCCTTAGTCGGCTCAACCTTCGCACCGTTGACCGGTTCCAACGCCCACTGCGGGTCCTTCAAACCGTGACCCGTAACCGTAATGACAATGGTCTTGCCCTCGGGAGCCTCACCCGTGCGATATTTCTTGAGCAGACCCGCAACACCAGCGGCTGAAGCGGGCTCAACGAAAACACCCTCGCGGGAAGAGAGCCAGCGGTGCGCCTCAAGAATCTCCTCATCGGTAACAGCTTCAATCACGCCGCCGGATTCATCACGTGCCGCCTCAGCTTTCTCCCACGAGGCAGGGTTGCCGATGCGAATTGCGGTCGCAATCGTTTCGGGAGTGTCAATCGGGTGCCCTGCAACAATCGGAGCCGCGCCAGCTGCTTGGAAACCCCACATGATGGGTCGCTTGGTGGTAACCGGCTCTAGAACCTTGCCGTCACGGTTCGTATAAGGCTCGGAATACTCCTTGTATCCCTTCCAATAAGCGGTAATATTACCCGCGTTACCTACCGGGAGCAAGTGGTAATCGGGGGCGTCTCCCAGAGTATCGACGACCTCAAAAGAACCGGTCTTCTGCCCCTCAATGCGGTAGGGGTTCACCGAGTTCACCAAGAATACTGGGTAATTCTCGCTGAGTTTACGGGCAATTTCGAGGCAGTTATCGAAGTTTCCGTCAATCTGAATAATATCGGCACCGTGGGCGATTGCCTGCGAGAGTTTACCCATCGAAATCTTGCCGTCCGGCACGAGTACCGCGCAGCGCATCCCCGCTTGAAGCGCATATGCCGCTGCCGACGCTGAAGTATTACCGGTCGAAGCGCACACAACAGCCTTCGCACCTTCGCGTTTAGCGGCGGTAATAGCGCTCGTCATGCCACGGTCTTTGAAAGATCCGGTGGGGTTCATCCCCTCGAATTTGAGGTATACCGTATTGCCAGTCTGCGCTGACAGCGCCGGTGCGTGAATCAGCGGTGTTCCGCCTTCGCCTAGAGTTACCGGTTTTACCTCGTCCCCGAACGGAAGACGGTCGCGGTATTCGTTAATGACGCCCTGCCACACATGTGCCATGGGATTCTCCTACTTTCTGCTGATGGTTTTACTCGCGCGGACTTGAGAATTTCCGCGCTGAAATTCTAGTCTTCCTGATCTATTTACCGGACTCGACGCGAATCACGGAAATAATCTCGCGCACAGTATCTAAACCGTCGATCACCGCGATCGCGCGGCGCAGGTCAGAGTCCTTGGCAGAGTGCGTCACCAAGCGAATCTGTGCGGCGCCATCCCGCGGAGTAGATTGACGCAAAGAATCCACCGAAATACCGTGTTCGGCGAAAATACGAGCAATATTTGCGAGCACGCCCAATTTGTCATCAACCAACATGCCTACCGAATAGCGGGAGATAATGTCACCCAATCCGGTAGCAGGCAGCTGCGCGTAAGAGGACTCGGGCACACCCGGACCACCCAATACCAGACGGCGCGCCAACGACACAAAATCACCCAGAACGGCAGAAGCGGTCGGTGCCCCACCGGCACCGGGACCGTAGAACATCAGCTCGCCTGCGTTCTGCGCCTGTACAAACACGGCATTAAATGCGCCATGGACACCTGCCAGTGGATGCTGCCGCGGAATAAGCGTAGGAGCTACACGGATATTGACTCCGTCACCATCTCGCTCACAAATAGCCAGGAGTTTAATCACGTAGCCGTCGGCATCTGCGGCGGCAACGTCATCGGCACTTACAGCGGTAATACCCTCTACGTGAACGTCATCAATGGTGAAATCAGAGTGGAACGCCAATGAGGCTACAATAGCAGCCTTTGATGCAGCATCGTGGCCTTCAACGTCGGCGGTGGGGTCTGCTTCGGCATAGCCGAGTTCCTGGGCGTCTTTGAGTGCATCGGCAAAGGTTGCGCCGGTGGTATCCATCTGATCCAGAATGTAGTTGGTGGTGCCGTTCATAATGCCCAGCACACGTGTGACGGTATCGCCTGCCAAAGAATCACGCAGGGGACGCAAAATCGGAATTGCACCGGCGACCGCTGCCTCATAAGAAAGCTGTGCGCCAGACTTATCGGCAGCAGCCTGAAGCTCAACACCGTGTTTTGCCAGAAGCGCTTTATTACCCGAAACCACCGATTTACCAGATTCTAGAGCACGCATAATGCGGGTTCGTGCAGGTTCAATACCGCCGGTCAGCTCGATCACCACGTCGGCAGCGTCAATCAGGGCGTCTGCGTCGGTGGTATACAGCCCTGGGTCGGCATCCCAGTGGCGTTTAGCCGCAGTATCACGCACGGCTATACCGATCAGCTCAACAGGTGCCCCTATACGTTCTTTGAGAACCGCGCTATCCTCACTAAAAATACGCGCTACCTGAGAACCAACGTTCCCAGCGCCGAGCAGAGCAACCTTAATGGTGTCAGTCACGTTATCTCCTACATTTTGACCGAGTGGTGAACGCGCCAGTACGGAACGGGCAACGTCATCATCAACTGTATCAAGAGAGCGGAACCTGGGCGCGGTCAAGACGCCAACATTACCGCCATTTACGGGGGTGTCGTTATATTACGTGCAGCTTCTTACCCAAACATGCGCCATGCGGTGTCATCATGCGGAAAAGATTCAGTGCCCGTACTAGAAACCCGTGTCTAGAGCAAGCATCTCATCTTCGCTTTGTCGACGAATAATAGGATACGCCGCCTCCCCCGCCGACGTAGCAATAACCGGCGGGCGGCTCAGGTAGTTATAGTTCGACCCCAGCACATAACAGTACGCCCCGGTGGCTGGCACCGCGAGAATATCCCCCGCCTGAAGGTCAGCGGGAAGATAGCAGTACCGCACCACAATATCACCCGATTCGCAGTGTTTACCTACCACACGTGAAAGCACCTGCTCTCCCGCCGGGGCGCGGTTCGCCAAGGTTACCGCATAGTCGGCGTCATAGAGCACCGGGCGCGCATTATCGCTCATACCGCCGTCCACCGAGACATACCGGCGCACTCGAATCTGACCGTGCTCATCCTCAATACTCACGTTTTTAATGGTGCCGACGGTGTAGAGCGTCGCCCCTGAGGGGCCTGAAATCGAGCGGCCAGGTTCAAAAGACATATGCGGAATCGTCATGCCAAGACGCCCGCAGGTTGCCGCGACAGCATCCGCAATCGAGACGGTAATCTGCTCAATACTGCGCGGGGTATCGGCCTCGGTATAACCGATACCGTAGCCGCCGCCCAGGTCAAGCTCAGGCAGGCTAAGACCGTATTTCTGGTTCACGGCATGCATAAAGGTGAGGGCAGTATCTGCCGCTTGCTCGAAACCCTGAGCCTCAAAAATCTGCGAACCTATATGGCAGTGAATCCCCCGGAATTCCAGGGAATCCGTAGCGGTGAGAATACCGGCGGCAAGCATCGCGTAGGATTCATTCTCGGTACTCGTCCAATACTCAAGTTCATCGGCATCTAACCCGGCAAGACGCGCGGTTCCAGGCTGAAGCGACATCCCAAATTTTTGATCTTCATGCGCCGTAGCAATAGATTCGTGGGTGGAGGCATGTACCCCGGGCGTAATCCGAATGAGCACGGGTACCGCCGGATACGGCTCCTGCCCCGCTGCGGCGCGTTCTGTGTTCAGCTCGGCATGCACATCCGCGATGAGTTTAAGCTCGTCAACGGAATCTGCCACCACACGCCCTACCCCGTGTTTGATGGCGCGCGCAATCTCGCCGCGCGACTTGTTATTACCGTGCAGCGCGATATTTTGCCCGGGAACCTGCGCCCGCAGGGCAATCGCCAGTTCCCCGCCCGATGCCGTATCAAGACACAAACCTTCCTCATACGCCCACCGCGCCACGGACGTGCACAGGAATGATTTTCCCGCGTAGTAGACACTCACCTGCGCGCCATACCGGGCGAAAGCATCCTCGAATGCCTGGCGGTACCCGCGTGCCCTAGCTCGGAATGTATCTTCCGAAAATACGTACTGCGGAGTATCAAACTTTTTGACAAGCTCACTCGCTGCAATGCCGTCGATGGTTAGCTCTCCCCCATGATTACGCTGAAATGAGTCCGTCCAGATGGTACGGTTCAGCTCAGCCGGATGTTCGGGGCAGGTAAGCCAGTCGGGGGCGTACAGGGATTGTGCGTCGCTCATGCAGAAGTCCTCGGGTCTTGTGTCACGGTCACAGATTCGTGATGCCATCACCACTATATCGGAACGCCTTGCTGCCACGATGCTGCTCATAGGTGGTGTTCAGATAGCGGATAAACCAATATACAAAAGCCGCGTGCCCCGTCATCGTGTTGGCGGGGTACGCAGCTTCCGGTCGGTTCGGCATTACATACGCTCGGGGGCGGTGACCCCCAGCAGACCCAATCCGTTGGCGAGTACCTGACGTGTTGCATTGTTGAGAAGCAAACGGGTACGGTGCAGATCAGTCACTGGCTCATCGCCCTTTGGAGCCACGCGCGAGAGGCCGTACCAGCTGTGGTAGGCCGCCGCAAGGTTTTCCAGATAACGGCTCATGCGGTGCGGCTCGTAGAATTCCGCTGCAGTACGCACGGTTGCCGGGTATTGCCCCAGCACTGCAAGAAGCTCAGTATCTGCGGGCGTATTCAAAAGCCCTGTGTCCACGCCATCGGCAAGATGCACGCCAGCATCAATGGCATTACGTTCTACAGCCGCGGTGCGGGCGTGCGCATACTGCACATAATAGACAGGGTTATCGCTGCTCTTCTGCACAAGCAGATCAAGATCGATATCAATTGTGCTGTCTACCGAGTAGCGAATGAGTTCGTAACGTGCCGCATCCACGCCCACAGCCTCTACAAGGTCTTCAAGGGTGACGACATTACCGGCACGCTTCGACATACGCACGTGTTTGCCGTCCTTGACAAGGTTCACCAGCTGCCCAATCATGACCTCGATCTGCTCGGTCCGGTACCCCAAGATTTGAGCGATAGCCTTGAGTCGTCCTACGTAGCCGCTATGGTCTGCGCCAAGCATATAGATGGCTATGTCCGCAGGGTTCTCAGGACGAGTCATTTTATTGCGGAAATACGCAATATCTCCAGCAACATAGGCGTGATTACCATCCGATTTAATGACCACCCGGTCTTTATCATCGCCGTAGTCGGTGGTGCGCATCCACCACGCGCCCTCGGATTCAAAAAGCTGACCATCCTGTTTCATCTGCTCAATGATGCGGTCGGCCTCGCCAGATTCAAATACCGAGTTTTCGTGGAAGAAGACATCAAAGTCGGTACCGAAACGGTGCAGAGACTCTTTAATCTGTGCGAACATAAGCTCGGTTCCGATTTCACGGAAAACTTCTGCAGGGTTTTCGGCGTCGAGCGCGTCTGGGCGTTGGGCGAGAATCTGATCTTTGATATCGGTAATATAGGCGCCCGCATAGCCGTCTTCAGGGGTAGGCTCTCCCTTGGCTGCAGCAAGAAGCGAGTTTACGAACCGATCAATTTGAGTGCCGTGGTCGTTGAAATAGTATTCGCGCACCACATTTGCGCCCTCGGCTTCGAGGATATTGGCGAGCGCGTCGCCCACGGCCGCCCAGCGGGTGCTGCCCAAGTGGATGGGGCCGGTGGGGTTAGCCGAAACGAACTCGAGGTTAATGGTTTTCCCCGCGAACTTATCGCTCGTACCGTAAGATTCGCCTGCTTCTACAATAGTTGCGGCTAGTGTGCCTGCCGCTGCCGCATCCAGGGTGATATTGAGGAAGCCGGGGCCAGCAATATCTACCGTTGACACCCCCGGAATTGAGGCAATTTTATCGGCAAGAACGGTTGCTACTTCGCGAGGGTTCTTGCCAACTTTCTTGGCGAGCTGCAGCGCAATATTAGTCGCCCAGTCACCGTGTTCGCGAGATTTGGGGCGCTCCACGCGCGCGAGGGGAAGCTCTGCATTATCTGTAAGGGTAAGCTGACCGGATTCGATAGTTTTATCGAGTTCTTGAGCAATTGCTGCTGATAGTTCTTCGGGAGTCATAGCTACATATTCTAGCAACATCTGATAGGATATAGAGGTTCGCTTGTGCGCCGTATGCGGCTGAAACGCCTAGTTTCCGGTTGAGGTGCCAAGGCGGTCACCAAAATTTCATATGTCAGCCCTTGTAGCTCAGTGGATAGAGCGCTTGCCTCCGGAGCAAGAAGTCGAAGGTTCGAATCCTTTCAAGGGCACTTTTTTATTGGTCTATCCACTTCAGCGGGTAGGCCTTATATATGCTCAAAAGTCGAAGGTTGCGCTACGCGCCTTCGGTCGGCTCCTCTGTTCTCGCACGCTCGAACCCGCTTCCCCTCAGCCTTTAATGGCACTTTTTATTGGCTTATCCCTCATTCTTGATGGGGCAGGCCATTTTTACTTAAACCACTGACAATTAGCCCGCTGAGCCGTACCATGAAATGACGTGGAGAAACGAAACTATGCAGGAACCTGGGAGGCTAGGATGTCTATAGGCACTTTTGCATTTATTACGATCGCTCTCTTCATGGTGCACGAATTTGAGGAGATCATCTTCGTGCGCCGCTACATCGAGAAGTACTCCAGCGATAACCGGTACCACGACGAAATCTTTATAGCGGGGCAAGACCATTACCCCTCAACCGCAGCTATTGCCGCCATGATCGGTGAGGAATTTATTGTTGCTTGTCTGATCCTTTTTAGCGGGGTCATATTTGATTCCATTGAGACCGTCACAGCTATCTTTATCGCTTATATCCTGCATCTTATCCTTCATATCCGCGAGGCGTTTATCTTTCCTGGATGGGCACCGGGCAGCAGGACCGCAGTATTTACGATGCCGCTTAACGCTATTACCTTATACGCTATCTTTGCTACCCAGCATATCGATTACCTCAAATTAGTTATTTTGACCGTGGTCTTGAGTGCTGTAGTTCTTATTAACCTACATATGCTTTACCGACTATCGGGAAAGATTGAAACGTTCATTCAGAAGATCGCGTAATACTAGGGTTCCCGGGTTTCTATAGTTAGGCAATAAGCCCCCGCGGCGCTGATAGCTCTCTGCTACAGGAACTTATAGGGCTTCAATTTAGCTAGGATATACACACACTCGCCACGAAAACGGCACGTGTGAGAGTTGCCTTTTATGACATGCTATTTTGCCCCGTGACCTGCGCTTGAGAGAATGTTTCCAATCGTTATCGTCAAGGCAGAAGGGGCTCATCATGACCATGCACCAGGTACAGCTCACCGTATGGGGTGAGCCCGAGAATCTGCATTTTACAGAGACTCCTATGCCTTCGCCCCTTCGCGGGCATGTTCTTCTCAAAGTTACCGCCGCTGGTGTTAATCCTATAGACCTTACAACGCGCAAGGGATTGGGCCCTGCGGCATCATTGATTAATCTTGACCAAGAACCCGCCGTTTTAGGATGGGATGTCGCCGGTTTGGTTTGTGAAACGGCGGGCGATTACACGGGATTCCAGCCAGGCGAGAAGGTTTTCGGGCTGGTGCAGTTTCCGCATCCGGGTAAGGCATATGCCGAATACGTTTTGGCTCCTGCCCATCAGCTTGTGCACGCACCTGCAGATATTCCCGATGAGCAGCTGGGTGCCGCTCCCCTGGCAGCCTTGACGGCATACCAGGCACTTTTTGAGGTTGCGAAACTTTCTGCCGGCGAGCGCGTGCTGATCCATGCGGGCGCTGGCGGTGTTGGTCATCTCGCGATTCAGCTTGCCCTCAACGCTGGCGCTACAGTTTACGCCACGGCTTCTGAGAAAAACCGTGATTTTATACAGTCTTTGGGCGCAGAATTTATCGACTATACAACCCAGGATTTCCGGCAGGTTCTAGGTCCTACCCTTGATGTGGTACTGAATTCTACGGGTGCACAAACCTTCATAGATTCTTTGGATGTGTTGGTTCCGGGCGGACGAATCGTGACGCTCACAAGCCCCGATCCTTTAGAGACTGCACGCGAGCGTGGGTTTACGGCAGAGTGGCTGACGGTGCATCCCGACCGTTATCAGCTGGGTGAGATTGCTCGACTCATGTCGCTGGGGATCGTGAAAATTCACGTGGATCAGACTTTCCCGCTAGAGCAGGCAGCGAAAGCTCATGAGCTTGTGGGCTCCCGGCATGTGCGCGGCAAAGTGGTGCTTGTTCCTTAGGATTCTATGTGTTCTCTGGAAGAAGAACCTGAATCTTTATAGGGCTGCGCTGCCGACACTCCAGACGATGAGGTGGCTGCCAGCATATGGTCCACGTCTCTGTGAAGGCGCGCGGCTATGGCGGCATCATAGAGCACGCCGTTGTAGCAGAACTTTTCACGTTCTACGCCCTCAACCACGAACCCCGTACGGCGTGCCACTGCCGCTGATGCAGGGTTATTGGTGCGGTACCCAAGCTCTAAACGACGAACACGTGGGGACCTTGCGGATGTAAGAGCTGAGAAATCGTAGCTGATCTTGGCTTGTTCTGCGGGTTTTCTGGGTGATACAGCGCTATCATTCGACGCGTCTATATTCTGTGCCCAGTCGCACGCCGCACGCACGCATCTACTTGTTATACCGAGCCCTCGGGTTTCTGCCGAGATCCAGTAGTAAACCCAAGCTCTATCCCAGGTTCCAGAAGGCTGGCGCCCCATACATCTGAAACCTACGCACCCGGCAGCTTGGTTATCAGCTTCCAAACACCATGGGATGTGTCCAGAAGATGGAAGAAGCTCTTCGCAGATAAGAGTTCGCGCATCTTCTACACTGTTGAGAGCTGGCATCTGGTGTACGAGATCGGGCGTTGCACGGTATATGTCATAGAGTCTTAAGGCATCATCTTCCCGCCAAGCCCGCAGTTTTATTTTCATGACCTGCCTTTGCGTTTGAGATTATTAGTATCTGCTCCAAGATTACACAAGACTCCGCAGAAAACACGGTTTTCTTGGGCACCAAATACAGAAGAGTAAACTAGTAACGATATGTCTGAGCAGAAACCCACCGAACACACAGATACTCCTAAGACCGCTCGAACCGCACCCAGTATGGCGAGTATGGCGGCTGCTATTCATGCGGCGCCGATGCGCGCACCTCAAAAGCCCGCGCGCACATCCCAAACATCCGATGAGAAACCCGGCGATGATTCCACAGCAGAGCCAAGCTCGAAACGGCGTAATGCCCACAAGAATCCCTCGCGTAAAAATAACGCTTCACGCTCCAAAAACCCGCAAAAACGCGCGCACCGCAAGAACCACCGGGACCGGCCCGAACAGCGTCCCTACAACCCGCTGATTCCCGCTGAGATTACCTATCCCGAAGAACTGCCCGTCAGCGAGCGCCGCGAAGACATTAAGACGGCTATTCGTGATCACCAGGTCATCATTGTTGCTGGCGAGACCGGCTCGGGTAAGACCACGCAGTTGCCCAAGATGTGCTTGGAACTCGGTCTTGCCGAGGAAGGTATGATTGGGCACACCCAGCCGCGCCGCCTTGCCGCGCGTTCGGTGGCGGAGCGCATCGCCGAAGAACTGGGGCAGAAAATTGGTGAGACCGTGGGTTATCAGGTGCGTTTCACCTCTGAGGTGGGCGAGAACAGCGCTATCAAACTCATGACGGACGGTATTCTGCTCGCCGAAATTCAGCACGATAAGCTGCTGCGCAAGTATTCCACGCTCATTATTGACGAGGCACATGAGCGCAGCCTAAATATTGATTTTATTCTGGGGTATCTGAAGCGGATTCTGCCGAAGCGCCCCGATTTGAAGGTCATTATTACCTCCGCAACCATTGATCCTGAACGATTCGCGAGGCATTTCGCACCGAGTTTCGTGCCAGGTAAGGGTGTGGTAGACGATTCTCTCAGCGATGAGGAACGTGAGCTTGCCGAGCAGATTCTTCCCGATGATGCTCCCCCGATTATTGAGGTTTCGGGGCGCACCTACCCGGTGGAGATTCGCTACCGCCCGCTTGATGGGGACGGCTACGCTGATGAAGATGAAGGCGACGAAGACCGTGACCCAACCGATGGGATCCTGGCCGCCGTTGAGGAGTTGTCGAAGGAGGCGCCCGGCGATATCCTGATTTTCTTCTCGGGCGAACGCGAAATTCGCGATGCTCACGATGCTTTGGAGTCTTTGGTCGCCAAGTCCCCACGTATGAACTATGAGGTTCTGCCGCTGTACGCGCGTCTGTCTCTCGCGGAGCAGCACCGTGTGTTTACACCGGGGAGTCGGCCGCGCATCGTGCTGGCGACGAACGTTGCGGAAACTTCGCTGACGGTGCCGGGTATCAAGTATGTGATCGATACCGGTACCGCCCGCATTTCGCGGTATTCGGCACGCACGAAGGTGCAGCGTCTTCCGATCGAGCGGATTTCTCAGGCGAGCGCGAACCAGCGTTCGGGTCGGTGCGGTCGTGTGAGCGATGGTATTGCGATTCGGCTGTATTCTGAGGACGATTTCGCTTCGCGCAGCGAATTTACCGACCCGGAGATTCTGCGCACAAACCTGGCAGCCGTTATTTTGCAGATGATTGCGATCGGCGTGGTGCGTGAGCCCGGTGATATTGCGCGTTTCCCGTTTGTGCAGCCGCCCGCATCGCGCGCGATTAATGACGGCGTGAATCTGCTGCGTGAGCTTGGGGCGCTTTCTGAAAAACCGGCGCGCACGGATAAGAGGGGGAAGCATCATCGTGCTACCTCAACGCTGACTGCTAAGGGGCGTGCAATGAGTGCGTTCCCGGTCGATCCGCGCTTGGCGCGCATGATTATTGAGGGTTCGCGCCGTGACTGTGCTAAAGAGATGATGGTTCTTGCCGCCGCTTTGACGATTCAGGATCCGCGTGAACGCCCGGCTGAGGTGCGTGGCACCGCCGATGAGATGCACGCCCGTTTCACGGACGATAAATCTGATTTTTCATCGTTCCTGCTGCTGTGGCAGTACATTAATGAGCGCCAGGCTGAGCTTTCCTCTTCGCAGCTGCGAAAAATGTGCCACCGCGAGTTTATTAACTTTTTGCGTATTCGTGAGTGGCAGGATCTTTTCGCCCAGCTGCGTGAGATGGGGCGCACCGCGAATATCCGCGTGTCGAACGGGCGCGATATTGACGCTTCGGGGCGTGAGGTTGAGATTCATAAGAGTCTGCTTTCGGGTCTGCTCTCGCATGTGGGTGCTAAAGAGGAGCGTGAGAAAACCTACGGCAAAGCCCCGCGTGGTCCGCGCGAATATCTGGGGGCGCGCGGCACAAAATTCGCTATCTTCCCAGGTTCAGGGCTTTTCAAGCAGAACCCCGACTGGGTGCTTTCTGCCGAGCTTGTGGAGACTTCCCGGCTGTGGGCACGCACAAACGCCGCGATTGAGCCGCAGTGGGTTGAAGAAGTGGGCGGGCACCTGCTGAAGAAGCAGTATTCCGAGCCGCATTGGTCGGCAAGCCGGGGTGCCGCCGTGGCGTATACGAAGGGCACACTGTACGGACTGACGATTTATGCTGACCGTCCGGTGCAGTATTCCCGAGTGGATGCCGCCGCTGCACGTGAGATTTTTATTCGTTCCGCCCTGGTGGAGGGCGACTGGCGCACCCAGCACAAGTTCTACAAGCGCAACCTGCGTGCCCTGGCTGAGGTTGAGGAGCTTGAGGCCCGCCTGCGCCGCCGCGATCTGCGGGTGGATGACGCCGTGCTTTTCGAGTTCTATAATGCGCGCATCCCCGAGCATGTGACGGACGTTCGGTCCTTCGATAAATGGTGGAAGCACGCGCGTTTAGAGAACGATAACCTACTCGATTTCAACCCGGAAAACCTTATTAATGAGGATGCCGCCGATTATGACGATTCGCAGTTCCCGCGCCAGTGGGTGCAGCGTACCGACGGCGGCGAACTCACCCTGGATTTGCGGTACGAATACGCCCCGGGTGCAGGGTTGGGCGGTGCCCGCACGGATACAGCAAAACGCGACGGCGTGGCGGTTCAGGTACCGATTCTGTTCTTGAACCAGCTGACCCCCGAGCCGTTCCGCTGGCAGATTCCGGGGATGCGCCATGAACTTTTAACGGCACTCATTAAGTCCCTGCCGAAAGCGATTCGCCGTAATTTTGTGCCCGCCCCGGATGTTGCACGCATGGCACTGGAGTCTTTAGAGGCGGACTACTCCCCCGCGACTGACGAGCTTCTGCCCTCATTCGCGCTGGTGCTGCGCCGTCTGCGCGGCGTGGTGGTTGAACCGGATGCCTTCGACTGGGACTCCGTGCCGGATCATCTGAAGTTCACGTTCCAGGTGCGCGATGCCCGCAATAAGATTCTGGGCGAAGGCAAAGATATTCGTGAGCTGCAGCAAAAACTTCACGCGCAGATTCGCTCAGCCCTGGCAGATTCGCTGGGCGCTTCTGAAGATACGGTGGCGAAGATGGCGGCGCTCGCGGGCGGGAACTCCGCGCAGGGGGCTTCATCGCGAACCGGTTCGGTGCAGCAGGGCGCGCAGGAAAACAGCGCAGGGTCGGGCACAAAACCCGGAAAAGCCACCGCTCAGGGTGCAGATTCTCAAGATTCTATCCGCGAGACCACGGGTTTGACCGATTTTCCTGGCGAGGAGATCCCTCGCAAGGTGCAGCGCATTATTGCAACCCAGGCGGTCAGCGGATACCCGGCGCTGGTGGACGAAAAAACAAGCGTGGGCATCCGCATTTTCCCCACCGAGGCCGAGCAGGTGCATTCGCAGCGGCGCGGTATTATTCGTCTTCTGCAGCTGCAGGTGCCCTCGCCTGAGCGGTACGTGAGCGATCACCTGTCAAATAAAGAGAAGATTGTGTTCACACAGAACCCGCACGGCTCGATTGACGAGCTGATTCGGGACTGCACAGTTGCCGCACTCGACAAGCTGGTGCCTCATACGCCCGTGTTCACGCGCGCCGAATACCGCGAGCTGTTCGAGCATGTGCGCGCCGAGCTGATCGATACCGTCTTTGAGGTTACCAAGCTGGTTGCCGAAGTCCTCTCAGAGGCGGCGGCGCTGCGCAAAGCCATTAAGAAAGCAACCTCGCTGAGCACCATGCACGCCGTCTCAGACGTGAAGGGGCAGCTCGATAACCTGGTATACCCCGGATTCGTGGCAAGTACCGGGTACGATCAGCTGGTTCACCTGCCACGCTATCTGAAGGCCGCGCAGATACGCTTGACGAAGCTGGGACCGAACCTGAACCGAGATAATCAGCTCATGCTCACGGTGCAGGATTTGGAGGATTCCTACGATTCCGCCGTCAAGTCTCTGCCTGAGGGGACTCTTATTCCCGATGCGCTCGCCCACGTGAACTGGATGCTTGAGGAGCTGCGCGTGAGCTTCTTCGCCCAGGAACTCGGCACGGCGTACACGGTCTCTGAAAAGCGCATCGCCAAGGCACAACGCGAGGCACTGGAGCAGGTGAAGAGGTAGAGGTTTTCGGCAGGCTCTGTCTAGGTTTTCGTTCCTCGAAGGGTTGGTTGTTGCCACAAGATTCTGAATCTTGTGGCAACACCCAACCCTTCTACGCGCCATAGTGATATCGGCATGAAGCTATGACAATAGAGTCGTCAGTAAGCTTGTATACGAGACGGTGTTCATCAGTAATTCTGCGCGACCACCAGCCTGAAAATTGATGTCTGAGAGCTTCAGGCTTCCCTATACCTTCATTACCATTTCGCTCAACATCTTTGATCAGCAGATTAATGCGCTTGAGAACCTTCCGATCTTGCACCTGCCACCAGAGATAGTCGCTCCATGCTGAATCGTCAAAAATAATTCTCACAACTATTCCTCAATCAGCTGATGTTCAGACCCAAGACCAGCTTCAAGACGAGAGATAGATTCCATAAGACGACGTGCATTAGCCGGGGAGCGCATAAGGTAGGCAGTCTCTTGAAGAGATTCATATTCAGACAAGGAGAGGATAACTGCTGGCTCGTGCCCCGATCGAGTAATAACAATTTCTTCACGGTGGTCTTCAACGTGGTCAAGTACTTCAGCATACCGAGCCCGAGACTCGGTGTAAGACATGGTTTTCATAAACACCTTCTTTCTCTGTACAGTATAATGTACAGAGGGCTTGATAGGAAAGCAATGAAGCTCGGTTACCATACATTTAGACCGGTTTCTCCAGTTATTTCTGCGCCAGTCCGAAAGTTTTGAACACGTATGATGATGGTATGAGTTTTATCGCTACGTTGGTTCTTCTGATAGGTATTAGTGCGGGAAGCAGCTATTTTTACAGACAACATGCCGCGCGGATAAAACCTCAGCCTGATGGAACCGTCCGAGCGAAGCTGCCCGGCTGGTACACCGCGTTTGGTTATTTTCTCATTGCAGCAGGAGTCTTCTTAGCCTTTGCTTCACTTATTTTAAGTTCAGGCAGCAATCCTATGCCCCTAAACATGGCGATTGGCTTTCCTGCTATGACCTTCGGTCTTGGTATCGTGACGATTCTTATGGGTCAGCGCCAATACATTGAAACCGGCGTGGACTATATCGAACGCCGCGCTTGGTACGGCAAAGTGACCCGAATTCCCTTCCATGAGATTGACTCGTACTCGTATAGTCCAGCGGGCCTTGGCGGTTGGCTGGTTCTTAAGACGGCGGATAGACGCAGGATAGCGTTTAACTCTCGTTTTCTACGGGGTGAACGGGTGATTGCTGCGTTGGCGTTTCGCCAGATTAATGGCCGCTGGCCCTCCCCATACAACCAGGAGGAACAACGAGTCTTGGGAGAGGAATCATCCATGAGAGCCGCTCAGCAGTACCTTGCGAAGACTCCAAAAGCTCGGGGCTTGCGGCGGTAACAGATACGGTACCTACAACAGCAAGCGATTCGGAGGTGGGCAAGAAAACCTTGCTCTAAGATCGGCCCGCAAGTATCTGGTCTCCCCTTCCTCAGTTTTTGAACACGTATTATGGATATATGACTTTTATTATTACTGCGATTCTTCTGGTGTGTATCGGTGCGGTTAGCGGCTACTTCTATAGAAAACATGCCGCGCAAGTAAAGCCTCAACCCGATGGGACGATCAGGGCAAAGCTGCCCGGTTGGTATAGATTTTGTGGTTATTTCCTTGTTGCTGTGGGAGTGCTCTTTACCCTTATCACCCCAGCTTTGATCTCGGGCAGTAATCCGATGCCTCCGTATATGGCGTTTGGGGTTATTGGAATCTGCTTAGTGTTTGGCGTCTGGGCAATTCTCATGGGCCAACGTCAGTATGTTGAAACCGGTGTAGATTACATTGAACAGTGCACATGGTACGGCAAAGTTACCCGTATCCCCTTTCACGAGATTGATTCGTACGCGTATAGCTCGGGGCATCCCGGTGGATGGCTGGTTCTCAAGACAGCAGATAAGCGCAAGATTGCATTTACGTCCCGGTATCTGCGAGGTGAACGGGTTATGTGTGCGCTGGTATTTCGTCAGATTAATGGTCGCTGGCCTTCCCCAACGAGCCCCGAAGATCAACAGGTTTTGAGGCAGGAAGCCTCATTGGCAGCCGCTCCGCAATATCTTGCGGAGAACCCAGTTGGTCAAAATCTAAGCGGTCAACAGGTATGACGTTCAGCAGGGAAACATACATAGAGTCGTTACCCATTTCGGGGGCGGTTTCTTTATCCGAGAGCGGTTCAAATGCCCTCAGATAAAGAAACCGCTCCCGTTTTGTGAATATGCTGCTCAAGCCGGGCTATAGAAGCCATAAGGTGACGAACGTTCGCCGGAGAATTCATCAGGTACATATTTTCTCAGAGTGATTCGTATTCAGAAAGAGGTGAAACCACAATGAACTCATGCCCAGCACGGGTAGTCATGGCTTCCTCACGATGCGCTTCGACGTAGTCGAGAATTTCGGTAAACTGCTCGACAGAACCGTTATAGGAAAAAGTTTTCATAGGGTGACGTCTCGCTATTGGGGGTAAGAATAGTTCTTAAAGATGAATATCTAACGACCTGTTTACTACGGAATTTGTTGCCCCTGCGGAGGAGATATGGAAGACGCATTAGAACTAGATTCACAAACACCGGAGGTAACTTTATAACCTTTCTCAAATTGCAAGTATTCACGGTGTACGTTTGTCCATTTTCCAGTACCAGGATCATAGTTCCCTGTAAAAACATGAACTCCTCTTGTATCGTAAGATACGGGCAATGAAGTACGTCCACTATTTTTAGAATTGTACGAATCTACAACACAGGAAACACCACTATAACTAAAAATAACCATTCTAAATACAAGGAATATAGAACCAATATATAATAATATTGAAAAGAAACTTGTTATAAAAATAATTCCATTTGATAAACCTGAAAGAGTTAAATACATACATCCGAAAATCATTAAAGAAAGGAAGAATATTATCACCATAAAAACGACTATGGAAGACATATTTTTTTCAATATCCGAGCTAAGTATTTGGTTCCCATTTCGATATGTAGTTGAATATGAAGATAATGATAATATATAATAGAGAATTGCAAGTACTATAGATATCACCCAAATAGGTCCAAAAGATTTAATATACATATTTATTAATTTATAGAATTTTTCAAGTTTGTTCTTATTTTCGCTTTTGGGTTCTTTATAAACCATATAGCTCAGGGAAAACCAGGGATAGAAAAATAGCGAGATCGGTATTATAGTAATAACTAAGAATAGAATCACACGGTAGGAATTATTTATAACGTAGTACTGAACATAGTCAGTAGCATTAACGATATCTCCTGAAAATATGTCTGTATAAGCATAAACCAAAACGGAAACCATAAATAAATATGACCCAATTGTAATAAAAATCCACCACTGCTTTATGAAGTCAAAAAAAATACCGACAGGACCTTTAGGTTCTTTAGACTTATTTATGGTGGCTGAAGATAGTTTTGACTCATTTTTTAGAGACCGACTCTGCCTCCATAACGAGGACATTACAACACCTTTTCTATGGTTATGTATCATTTTCTAGCTAAATCATATATTAACCACATATTGAGATATTAATCAAGTAATCTTACGGATACATTCTATATATCAAATAATTACCCCTCAAAGAAAAGCCTCTCATAAACTTTCCTAGCATTTCGGGTAGCCCTTAAATAATCTTCTTCCAGCTGGCGGGCGCTGCCTGGGGTGTAGCCGCTCCAGCGGGCTACCGCCTCCAGGGCATCGCGCAGGGTGGGCAGCAGATCGGATTGACGCACGCCACGCAGCACATTGCCGCCGCGAATCTTGGTCGCCAGCAGCCACGCATCCCGCAGAACCTCGGCGTCTTCGGCAGCCACCAGGTTAGCCTGCACGGCGGCATCCAGTGCCTCCAGGGTTGAGGTAGTACGCAGCCCCTCCACCTCATGGGCATGCTGCAGCTGAATCAGCTGAACCAGCCACTCCACATCAGAGAGCCCGCCACGCCCCAGTTTCAGCTGCCGGGTGCGGTCTGCCCCGTGCGGCATGCGCTCATGCTCCACGCGCGCCTTCATGCGCCGCACCTGCTGCGCCTGTTCCACCGTGAACTCACGCGGATACCGGTACGGGTCAATCAGCTCAACAAACGCACGCCCTAAATCCTCAGAACCGGCGATCGGGCGAGCCCGCAAGAGCGCCTGAAACTCCCATGTCTCTGCCCAGCGCTCATAGTAGGCGCGGTATGAATCCAGCGAGCGTACCAGCGCACCCTGCTTACCTTCGGGGCGCAAATCTGCGTCTACCTCAAGCGGGCGTTCGGCACGGATTGCCGGGCGTACCGGCTGTTTAATCAGCTGCATCAGCCGGTTCACAATGCGGTTTGCCTGCGCCTGGGCTTCTTTCTCATCGGCGCCTTCCACGGGATGGTGCACGAACATTACGTCTGCATCGGAGCCGAAACCGTTCTCGGCACCGCCCAGGCGCCCCATCGCAATCACCGTGATCTCGGTTAGTAGCGGGTTCCGCTGCTCGTCTTCGGGGTTCTCCCCCGCCGCATCTTGAGAATCGTGCTGCGGTGCGTCGTTCTTCTGAGGCGCGGTTTTCTCGTTGCGCTCCCCTGCGTTAATCTCTTCGCGTTCCGCCAGGGCGAGCGCCGCACCGATGGTGCACTCGTCCACGGTCGCCAGCCCGGTGCACACCTGCTGCACGCTCAGCAGGTTCAGGGCGTCTCCCATGGCGATGCGCAGAATCTCGCGGCGGCGCAGGTATCGTACCGCGCGCATAGCGTCCGCAGAATCTTCATGTCGTGACAGGAGCGAGGTAATTTCAGCCTTGAGAGCGCCCGCACTCAGCGGCTGCAGGTCGGCAACCTTATCAAGCCAGGTGATGGAAGTGGGCGCGTCTTCCAGCAGGTCGGTAATATACCGCGAGCTTGAGAGTATCTGACACAGCCGCTCCGCCGCGGCGGGCGAATCGCGAAGCATACGCAGGTACCAGCTCGTGGTACCCAAAGACTCTGAGACCAGGCGGAACCCCAGCAGCCCGGCGTCTGCATCCACCCCCTCAGCAAACCAGCCCAAGAGCACGGGCATCAGGTGCCGTTGAATCTCGGCGCGGCGGCTGACTCCGTTGGTGAGCGCTTCGATATGCCGCATGGCTCCGCGCGGGTCGCGGTAGCCGAGCGCAGCCAGACGGTCCTGTGCCGCCTGGTCAGAAAGCGCTACCTCGTCGCGGCTCAACGTTGAAACCGCGGCCAGCAGCGGACGGAAGAAAATACGTTCATGCAGGGAACGCACATTGCGTTTAAGTTTCTGCCATGCTTTGAGCATCTGCTCGGCCGAGAGCGTCCCCATACGTTCGGCGGGCACCAGGGAGCGGGCAAGGGCGCGCTGTTCCCCGGCGCGGTCGGGCATCAGGTGGGTACGTCGCAGGTGCATAAGCTGAATGCGGTGCTCCAGCAGACGCAGCTTCTTGTAGTCGCGTGAGAACGCTTCGGTATCGGCACGGCTAATGTAACTGGCACGGGTGAGTGCAGCGAGCGAATCCAGAGTAGATTTGGTGCGCACGGCGGGGTCGGTGCGCCCGTGCACCAGCTGCAAAAGCTGAACCGTGAACTCGACATCGCGCAGACCGCCGGGGCCGAGCTTTATTTGACGTTCCAGCTGGGCGGCGGGAATATTATCGGTCACGCGGGCGCGCATAGCCTGCACAGATTCCACGAAGGAATCCCGAGCGGCTGACTCCCACACGAACGGCTCGATTGCGCGCGCATATTTTTCACCCAAATGCGCAGACCCAGCGATTGGTCGGGCTTTCAAAAGCGCCTGAAACTCCCAGTTCTCAGCCCAACGCTTGTAGTACCGCACATAGGATTCGACGGTGCGCACCAGCGGACCGTCCTTGCCTTCGGGGCGTAGGTTCGCGTCTACCTCCCACAGCGGAGGCTCAGCGGCGGGCGCCATGATTGCCTTCGTTAGCGCATGCACCAGCTCAGTACCGATCTGGGCGCAGTCCTGCTCGGTGAGGGGTTCTACTCCCTCGGGCAGTTCGCTGGCGGGAACGGGTGCTATCACATACACTACGTCTACATCAGAAATATAGTTCAGCTCGCGTGCCCCGCACTTGCCCATACCGATAATCGCCAAATCCAGGGCATCTACGGATGCGCCCCGCGCGGGTGCCGAGCACAGTCCACCACCCAGACCCTCTGCCACCTCAGTGCGGGCTATTGCAAGCGCCCCTTCCAGAGCGGCGGCGGCAAGATCGGCAAGATGCCGCCCAACCGTGGGCATAAGTTCCACAGGGTCTGGCGAACACACATCCACAAGCGCAATTTTCGTGAGTGCGGCACGGTACGCCACGCGCAGCGCTGTATACCCGTCTTTACCCGTCATCTCACGTGATGCGCGCGGCCGCTCATCGTCGGGGTTTGCACCCACCGCTTCCAACAGATGCGTGCGGTATGCGGTTGCCAGCGGGGCCGTAGGCTCATCAATATCGTCGAGCTTTTTACCCCCGGCAGCGCCGCTGTACCCGCGAATATGCGGGGTTTCTTCAACATCGTGCGGGTCTATCTGCGGCTCGATGTCCTCTGCCTGAATAGTGCTAGGCTCTTGAGTGGCGATGAGCTCGGGTTCAGAGTCTAGCCCGTGGCTGTCGAGAACATGGTCGATTAAATGCGGGTTGCGGTACAGAAAATCGCCCAATGCCTGCGAAGAGCCCAAAAGCCGGAACATGCTAAATTCGGCATCCCCGCGGTTCGCGCGCTCCGCCGTTGCGGGGTGCTTTTCGATAAGCCTCACCAGCGAAGGTAACGCGATATCCGGCGAGGGTGCCCAGCGGAGCCCGGCGAAGAGAGCATCCGTATTAACCTGGGCGAGTTCGGGGGAATCAAGCCAGCGCTCGCTCTTTGCAGCATCGTAGAACCCGGCGGCGACCATGCGCTTGCGCCTGCGTGCGCGTTCTTGACGTTCCGCATCCGCCGGTACCGCCGCTGTGCCTTCAGTAGGTTGCTGCTCTGGCATGGTTCCCTCCCGAAACTCGCCTATCCGCTAGAGAATACCCAGATTATGCTTGAGCTCGTACGGAGTGACCTGCGCCTGGTACTGTTCCCAGTCGGCACGCTTATTGCGTAAGAATTGTTCGAAAACCTGCTCACCCAGAGCCTCTGCCATGAACTCGGAGTCCTCGGTGCGGTTAATAGCCTCACGCAGAGAAGCAGGCAGCGGGTTGTACCCCATAGCGCGGCGTTCTGCGGTTGTCATAGCGGCAAGGTCTTCAGTCACGGCAGGCATGAGCTCATACTCGTGCTCAATACCTTTGAGCCCTGCGGCGAGAATTACCGCATATGCCAGGTAAGGGTTCGAGGCCGAATCAAGCCCGCGGTATTCGATACGCGCCGCCTGCATCTTATTCGGCTTATAGAGCGGTACACGCACCAGCGCCGACCTGTTATTGTGCCCCCATGAAACGTAACTGGGTGCTTCCCCACCGCCCCACAGCCGCTTATATGAATTGATGAACTGATTGGTGACCGAGGTAAACTCCGGGGCATGCTTGAGCACCCCGGCGATAAAGTGCCGTGCCGTCTTTGAGAGACGATACTCAGCCCCGGCCTCGAAGAACGCGTTAGTATCGCCCTCAAAAAGCGAGAAATGGGTGTGCATACCGCTGCCGGCATATTGGGTGAAAGGCTTAGGCATAAACGTTGCGTAAAGATCCCGCGTGTACGCCACCTCTTTGATAACGGTACGGAACGTCATCACATTATCAGCGGTCTGCAGAGCATCAGCATGGCGCAGGTCGATCTCGTTCTGCCCGGGACCGGTTTCATGGTGGCTGAACTCCACCGAGATACCAACCTCTTCAAGCATGGTCACTGCCTTGCGACGGAAATCCTGTACAATCCCGCCGGGTGTGTGATCAAAATAGGATTCATAGTCTACCGGTACCGGAAAACCGTCATCACCCAGCTGAGCAGATTTGAGCAGATAAAACTCAATTTCGGGCGATGTATAGCAAGTGAACCCCATTTCAGCTGCTTTGTTGAGGGTTCGCTTAAGTACACCGCGCGTGTCGGATGCGCTCGCCTCACCATCGGGTGTAAGAATATCGCAGAACATGCGGGAGGTATGGTCTTCAATCCCGCGCCAAGGCAATATCTGGAACGTGGAGGGATCGGGCTGAAGCAGCATATCGGATTCGTACACGCGCGAAAGACCCTCAATAGAGGAACCGTCAAAGCCGAGCCCTTCCTCGAAGGCGCTTTCAACCTCAGCTGGGGCTAATGCTACGGATTTGAGGGTTCCCACCACGTCGGTAAACCACAGCCGAATAAAGCGAATGTCGCGCTCTTCGATGGTGCGCAGTACAAATTCCTGTTGACGGTCCATAGATATCTCCCTGTATTCCGGGCGGTAGCTGACTCGGCGGTGAGTGATGCCGTGCTCACGCATATGTTGGTGCCGCAAGACGCGAGTGCGCTGGCACGGTTTTATGTCTCTTTCTAGACTATCGGTTTCTTCCCGCAAAAGCCTGATGTTCAGGTTTCGTTTATGTAAATTCTGTGGGTCAGGTAGGCAGGTGTAGCTCAGTTGTTGTATGTTCCGCTCACGCTAAAGAACGTTAGACTCCTCGATGAATTGGCGCAGCCACAGGGTCAGGCGTTATCTATCAGCGAACCGCTCCCCAGCAATACCGGAGCAACCACGATAAAATAGACCCCATGAGCGAGAACGAAAACGCCCCTTACGCACCATCCGCGTCTACCACATCTGCACAGCACCCGCACAACGCGACGAGTGCCACCCCCACGGGAGCCGGAGATAAGCCTTTCAGCCTTGAAACGGTGAAAAAAGTGCGTACCCTCCACCTCGCGCAAGCTAAAGCTGCGGGCGAAAAGTTCTCAATGCTCACCTGCTATGACTTCTTAACAGCCCAGATTTTTGACCGCGCGGGAATCGATATGCTTCTTATCGGTGACTCCGCCGCTAATGTCGTCTACGGATATGAGTCCACTCTCACCGTTACTCTTGACGAGATGATTCCGCTCGTAGCCTCAGTAGCACGCGGCGCATCCCGCGCTATGGTGGTTGCTGATCTCCCCTTCGGCAGTTACGAGCAGTCTCCCGCACAAGCAGTCGCTTCGGCGGCGCGCCTCATGAAAGAAGGCGGGGCACATGCTATCAAAATCGAGGCCAACGCCGCTATGACCGAGTGGGTTCGTGCCATAGTTCGTGCAGGTATTCCGGTTGTCGCACACGTCGGTTTCACCCCGCAGTCGGAGCATGCTCTCGGGGGTTTCCGGGTGCAGGGCCGTGGCGAAAAAAGCGATGCCGTTGTTGCGGATGCACGTGCCCTCGCCGAAGCTGGCGCATTCTGTGTGCTTCTCGAAATGGTGACTACAGAGACCGCGCGCCGCGTTGATCAGGCGGTGGGCGCAGTCCCCACTATCGGTATCGGCGCAAGTAACGTCACTACCGGCCAGGTTCTCGTCTGGCAAGACGCTATGGGAATGCGCGAGGGTAAACTCCCCAAGTTCGTCAAACAATTTGCGCAGATCGGTTCGCTTCTTGAGGATGCGGCACGTGCCTACCGCGCCGAGGTGCGCTCGGGTGAGTTCCCCGCCAAAGAACACACTTTTGAGTAGGATCTCCTCAGAAAAACCGTCTTAGGGAGCAGCGGAAAATCTACAAAGCACAAGAGCCAGCCTCACACACGGTGAGTCTGGCTCTTAAGATTTGCGCGGAAATCGGCTAGTCCTGATTGTCCCATTCTTCATTACGCTTCTGCGCTGTTTCCATGGCCTTTTCGGCCTCTTCGCGTGTCGCATAAGGACCCCACAGGTGGGTAATCTTGCTTTGCTGCCCTTCTTCTACCTGCCCGGTAAAGGTGTTGTACCAGTACTGCACCGGATGTGGGCCTGGGGTGACATTGTCGGTAATACTCATTATTCTCCTTCAGCATACCTGCGCTTTGGTGACAGAAAACTTGCGGGTTTTCTATGCCCTTTACAGTAACGTATTTACACATCTTTTACATCCTCATGTACCGTTTCACTATTTTTCGTGGACTACTCTATAGCCGTTTTAGAGCTTGTGCGCGCATGATGAAAAATATTCTGCGTATATGGAAAAAGGTTCGGGTTTTGTATGGGGTACCTAGCGATACACCTGTGTTCTGCCGGTAAGATAATTTTATGGCTACTTCTCATAATCTTCCCGCAGAACCGGGTGCCGCACCCATAGGGTGCCTGACCCCCGGAGTTGTTACCCCCATGCGCACTGTACCGGCAGATATTGTTCGCCCCGAATACGTGGGTAAGAAAACCCCCAATGAGGGCAACGATTCAAATATGTACACCCCTGAAGAGGTTGAGAGAGTACGTGCAGCGGGTAAGGTTGCTGCAGGCGCTATTGTGGAGGCGGCAAAGATTGCCGTCCCGGGCACGACAACCGATCAGATCGATGTGCTGATCCACGAGTATATTTGCGATCACGGCGCTTACCCCTCCACCGTGGATTATCGCGGCTACCCGAAATCGGTATGCACCTCGCTGAACGAGGTAATCTGTCACGGCATTCCCGACTCCACGGTACTTGAGGACGGCGACATTCTGAACCTTGACGTCACCGCATACCTTGATGGAATGCACGGCGACACCAATAAAACTTTGTTAGTGGGCAACGTTGATGAAGAATCCCGTCTGCTGGTAGAACGTACTGAAGAAGCCCTCAACCGCGCGATGAAGGCGGTTAAACCAGGCCGTCAAATCAACGTTATCGGTCGCGTGATTGAAAAATACGCGGCGCGTTTTGGATACGGTGTAGTGCGTGACTATACCGGGCACGGCGTGGGGCGTGAATTCCACTCGGGCCTTATTATCCCGCACTACGATGCGGCACCCGCCTATGATATGGAGATCAAAGAGGGCATGATCTTCACCATCGAACCCATGCTGACCCTCGGCACGATCGAGTGGGATCTGTGGGATGACGATTGGACTGTGGTCACCCGCGATCGCAAACGCACCGCCCAATTTGAGCACACCATGGTTGTCACAGCAGACGGCGTGGATGTTCTCACCCTGCCTTAGTTTTTCTCCCAAATAACACAGACACGACGAAAGAGAGACCTATGAACGAGACTACTGCTGCAATTCCTCCGGTCGAAAACTCGGTAGAATACGTCGATGTTCCGGCGCCCACCCCCAAAGACCTGATGATCGGTATTGATATTGGCGGTACCGGTATGAAAGGCGGTATCGTCGATCTGCGAACCGGTAACCTGGTGTCCGAGCGTTTTCGTATTCCCACCCCGCAGCCAGCAACCCCACAGGCTATCGCACAGGTGGCACGCCAGATTGTTGATGAGCTTCAATCACGTGAGATAGCGCCAGAGCCTTATTCTGCTATCGGCGTTGATTTCCCCGCCGTCGTGAAGAATGGTGTGGTTTTCTCAGCTGCAAATGTTGATCCCGCCTGGATTAACACTAACCTTGAGCAGCTCATCAGTGACGCCCTGGATTCAAGGACTGTTTACGGCATTAATGATGCT
Source organism: Rothia sp. HMSC058E10 (assembly GCF_001809415.1). Taxonomy (NCBI): domain Bacteria; kingdom Bacillati; phylum Actinomycetota; class Actinomycetes; order Micrococcales; family Micrococcaceae; genus Rothia; species Rothia sp. HMSC058E10. Next base: position 79,834 of record NZ_KV797641.1, read on the forward strand.
GATGCCGCCGGTCTTGCCGAAGCCACCTACGGGCAAGGACGAGACAAGACGGGGCTCATCGCCGTTATCACTTTAGGAACCGGTATTGGTTCCGCCCTGATTAACAACGGGGTTTTGGTGCCGAACACCGAACTCGGACACCTTGAAATTGACGGGTATGATGCGGAATCCCGCGCATCCGCGCGAGCACGCGAAGTTCATGATCTTTCGTGGAAGAAGTACGCTAAAAAGCGTCTGCGCCGATATTTCCAGCATGTTGAAGCGTTGTTCTCCCCCGACCTTTTCATTATTGGTGGAGGTATCTCAAAGAACCCCGAAAAATTTATGCCCTACTTCGAGGACGAGATTCGCACCCCTATGGTGATGGCGACTCTGCGCAATAATGCAGGCATTGTGGGTGCTGCGCTTTGGGCTGGCGGAATGCCTTCCGAACGTCAGCGGCGCGGCGAACTCTAAAGCCCGTAAAACTTCATAAAGCGCGAACAGATAAATATTTTGACGAAACAGGGCTACCTGTTTCGTCAAAATCAAAATATTTATCTGTTCGCGGGATTAAACAACTGATGCTTAGAGGAATGTCCCCTGAAGCGGGTTGCTCTCGTTTGATTTCCCGGAGCGAGCCTTGGTAGTTTTGGCGGTATTTTTCTTCGCAGGCTTCGCATCTTTATTTCGTTTGTCTTGGGAAGTTTTATCCGAAGAGGCTACCGCATCCTCTGGAGGTTCAGCATCTCCCACACGGTCCTCACGCAGAAGAGCGATCGCAGATTCAAAGTCTTCAAGGTTCTCGAATGCTTGGTAAACGCTGGCAAAGCGCAGGTAGGCTACCGCATCCAGTTTGGAGAGCGGTTCAAGGATGGTAAGTCCCACTTCGTGCGCGTTAATTTCGGCGAGTCCGCGGGCCCGAATAAGTTCTTCGACTTCTTGAGCAAGTTTTGCCAAATCGTCTTCGCCCACCGGACGCCCCTGGCAGGCTTTACGCACACCGGCAGCAATCTTGGAACGGTCGAAGGGCTCGGTCACACCGGAGCGTTTAATGACGGAGATAGTGGTTGTTTCGACGGTTGTAAAACGCCGACTGCACGCGGTACATTGACGACGGCGGCGGATAGCCGCGCCGTCGTCGGTGGTTCGCGAATCTACTACGCGAGAGTCTGTGTGCTTGCAGTACGGGCAATACATGGTGTCTCCTCAGGTGGGCACTGTGCAGCACCCGCGTCGAGCATCATCATTCTTATTTTACAGATGCCGTCAAGAGAACCGTCAGAGGCTTGTGTTCATCCAGCCACGCCCACGATGGTTTAACACCCAGCATTAGCCCGCTGTGTAGATCTCTGAAGAGCTGACCTAACGGTTCGGTAAGGATTATCCAGGGGAATTATCCCTCCTGAATAAGCCTTACCTATACCGCTAGATATTGAGGGCTTCTCCCCTACCTGCGAATGCAGCTGGGACCGAAAATCGTCTTAATCTCACCAAAGAGGCTGGGATTGAGATCAACTCGCACACTCGAATCCAGAAGGACCAGCTGCTCTTTATCACGAGTGCGCAGGAGCATCCGGACATCCACATTCCCGCGATGATCACGCAGAACGTCCTTCAGTTCCTTGAGACGGTCCTCCGTCACATGGTACTCGGGCACCGAAATCGTAATCGGGGCGCCGCGACCATCATCGCTCAGCTCAAGAATCTGCATTTCCTGAGCGCTCATATTCACGCTACCGTCATCACGCCGCTGAATACGGCCCTTAATAGAACAAATCAGGTCATCCGCCAGGGCATTGCCCATCGTCTCATATGCACGGGAGAAGAACATGACGGTCAGGGTAGCACCCGATGAGTCCTCAAGCTCTACCGACGCATACTGATTACCGCTCGACTTGGCAATACGCCGCGAAACGCTCGTGAGCATGCCCGCGATCGTTACCACTTCGCCGTCGCGAATATGCGAGTCCTCGTCGATAATATCGTGCACGGATGCGGTTGCCGCGTCCGAAAGCGCACGTTCCAGACCGCGCAGTGGATGATCGGAAACGTACAGACCCAGCATTTCACGTTCGAAATTCAGTTTCTCGCGGCGTTCCCAGTCGGGAATATCTGGAACGGTCACCGAAAGATCGTCACCGAGCGCATCATCCATGCCCAGGGAACCGAAGAGGTCAAACTGACCTGCTGCCTCTTTGCGTTTCACGGAGACTGCAGCATCTACTGCCGACTCGTGCACCAGAGAAAGAGAACGGCGAGTATGTTTCAACTCGTCGAAAGCACCCGCCTTAATCAGCGATTCTATGGTGCGTTTATTACACACAACCAGCGGAACTTTCTTCAGGAAGTCGTTGAAAGACTCAAAGTGTCCCTTCTCTTCGCGGGCTGCAATCATGCCGTCGACCACGTTTGCGCCCACGTTACGAATAGCGCCCATGCCGAAACGGATATCCTTCCCCACAGGCGCAAAAGTCAGGGTGGATTCGTTCACATCCGGGGGCAGCACGGTAATACCCATGGCACGGCATTCGTTGAGGTATAGAGCCAGCTTATCCTTGTTATCGCCCACACTCGTTAGCAGAGCCGCCATATATTCCTGCGGATAATGCGCCTTCAAATAGGCGGTCCAGTACGATACCAAACCGTATGCCGCAGTATGGGCTTTGTTGAATGCGTAATCGGAAAACGGAAGCAGAATATCCCACAGGGCCTTAACTGCGCCCTCCGAGTACCCGTTAGAAATCATGCCATCGTGGAAAGCCTCATATTGTTTATCCAGCTCAGCTTTCTTCTTCTTACCCATCGCGCGACGCAGCAGATCCGCTTCACCCAGCGTATAATTTGCAACCTTCTGGGCGATCGCCATCACCTGCTCCTGATACACAATCAGGCCATAGGTAGTATCAAGAATCTCGGCAAGAGGCTCTTCAAGCTCGGGGTGAATCGGCTGAATCTCTTGCTTACCGTTCTTACGAAGGGCATAGTTCGTGTGTGAGTTCGCACCCATAGGTCCAGGACGGTACAGGGCAAGCACAGCGGAAATATGCTCGAACTCTTCAGGCTCCATGAGTTTGAGTAGGCTGCGCATCGGACCGCCATCAAGCTGGAATACGCCTAAGGTGTCACCACGCGCCAGTAGGCGATAGGACTCTTTGTCATCAACCTCTAGGTTTTCGAGGTCTATCTCTATGCCGCGGTTCATCTTGACGTTATCTAGTGCGTCAGAAATAATCGTCAAATTGCGAAGACCCAAGAAGTCCATTTTGATAAGACCCAGACCTTCACAGGTGGGGTAATCAAACTGGGTAATAACCTGCCCATCAGCCTCGCGGCGCATCACGGGAATCACGTCAGTCAGGTTTTTGCTCGACATGATAACGCCCGCGGCGTGCACGCCCCACTGACGTTTCAGACCTTCCAGACCTTTTGCGGTCTCGAAGACTTCGCCGTAAATCTTATCGACCGGGTCCTCGATAAGTGCACGCAGATCGCCCGCTTCGGAGTAGCGCTTATCTTCGGGGTTATACACATTGGCAAGTGCAATGTTCTTACCCATAACGTCCGGCGGCATCGCCTTCGTGAGGCGCTCACCTACCGAGTAGGGCTGATCCATCACGCGAGAAGCATCTTTGAGCGCCTGCTTCGCTTTAATGGTTCCGAAGGTGACGATCTGTGCGACTTTGTCTTCGCCATATTTCTCGGTCACATAGTCGATCACTTCGGCACGGCGGCGATCGTCAAAGTCCACATCGAAGTCGGGCATTGACACGCGGTCGGGGTTGAGGAAGCGCTCAAAAATCAGATCGTGATTGAGCGGGTTCAGATCGGTAATACGCATGGCGTAGGCGACCATCGAGCCTGCACCGGAGCCACGCCCTGGGCCCACACGGATACCATTGTTCTTCGCCCAGTTGATAAAGTCCGCCACCACAAGGAAGTATCCGGGGAACCCCATGGAGGTAATAACGCCTACCTCATATTCCGCTTGTTCACGTACCTTATCGGGCACGCCATTGGGGAATCGGTAGTGCAGTCCTCGTTCAACTTCCTTCACGAACCAGGATTCTTCGTTTTCCCCCTCGGGTACAGGGAAATTCGGCATATAGTTCGCTTTGGTATTGAACTCGACGTTGCATCGTTCAGCGATTTCAAGAGTATTCTCGCAGGCCCCTGGAACATCGCCGAATATCTGATACATCTCTTCCGGCGAGCGCAGGTAGAAGTTGTCAGCATCGAATTTAAAGCGTTTAGGGTCGGTCAGGGTCGAACCAGACTGCACGCACAGAAGTGCAGCGTGCGCGGTGTGATCTTCTTGGCGAGTGTAGTGCAGATCGTTCGTCGCGACAAACGGCAGGTTAAGCTCTTTGGCCAGACGGTGCAGATCTGCTTGCACATTACGCTCGATATCAAGCCCGTGATCCATGACCTCGCAATAGAAATTGTCCTTGCCAAAGATGTCACGGAATTCTGCTGCCGCTGCGACTGCCTCTTGGTACTGACCCAAGCGCAGACGAGTCTGAATTTCTCCGGAAGGACATCCGGTCGTGGCGATGAGCCCTTTAGAGTAGGTTTGCAGTACTTCGCGGTCCATACGCGGCTTGTACAGCTGACCTTCCAGAGAGGCGACAGATGATGCGCGGAAAAGATTGTGCATGCCCTCGGTGGTTTCCGCCCACATAGTCATATGGGTGTATGCACCACCACCGGAAACATCGTCGCGAGAGCCATCGCCCCAGCGCACACGTGAACGGTCGGTACGGTGGGTTCCGGGAGTCAGGTACGCTTCCACACCGATAATGGGTTTAATGTCATTGGCCTTCGCTTGACGCCAAAAGTCGAACGCGCCGAAAAGGAACCCGTGATCGCTGGTGGCCATAGAGTCCATTCCGAGTTCCCGTGCGTATTGAAAGAGGTCGCCTAGGCGGGCAGCGCCGTCCAGCATGGAATATTCGGTATGCACGTGCAGATGCGCGAAGCCCTTCTTAGCCACGTTTTCTCCTCGTTAGCTGTGGTTGTTGGTCTCTTAGTGTGCTGACTGAGTTTTAGTTATGCTCTAGTAATGTTCCCGGTGCGAAGTGCCTCAAGTGCATAGTCTAAATCCTGCGGGTAGGGACTCTCAAACTTAATGTGCTCTCCAGTTCCCGGGTGGGTAAAGCCTAGGCGATGTGCATGCAACCACTGCCGGGTCAGACCAAGTTCGGCGCTAAACCGGGGGTCGGCTCCATAAGTGAGGTCGCCGCAACAGGGGTGCCGTAATGAAGAGAAATGCACACGGATCTGGTGAGTCCGTCCCGTTTCTAAATGCACCTCAACAAGAGAGGCAGACCCGAAAGATTCCAAAGTTTCATAGTAGGTAATAGAAGAACGTCCATCCTCAATAACGGCGAATTTCCATTCATGTCCGGGGTGCCTGCCGATAGGAGCATCAATAGTCCCCATGAGAGGATCCGGCAGTCCTTGTACCAGGGTATGATATACCTTCTCAACGGTACGATCCTTAAAGGCACGTTTAAGCTCGGTATATGCCCGCTCGCTGCGTGCCACCACCATAAGCCCGCTAGTGCCGACGTCCAGCCGGTGCACAATCCCCTGACGCTCCGCCGCCCCGGAGGTAGCCACGGTAACGCCTTCTCCCAGAAGAGCCGAAAGAACAGTAGGCCCATGCCACCCGTGAGAAGGATGCGCGGCAACACCAGCAGGTTTATCGACCACCACAATATCGTCATCGCAATAGACTATGCCGAAGCCATCTACCTTTTCGGGCTGAATATCGGCAAGGTCACGCGGAGCAGGCGCATTCACAAACACAGTCTCGCCCGCGGACAGTTTATGCGACTTACCGATTTTCAGCTCATTTCCACGCTGAACCACACGCACATGCCCGTCGCGAATCCAGCTGGATGCGCGGGTACGCGGTATCTCAAGGGCACCGGCGAGAGCAGCGTCCAATCGCATACCTACTAAAGCCTCAGAAACATCGAACTCGGCGGTTATGCCTGCTGGCGCAACATTATCGGTCAATTATTCCCCTTCGGAGATCTTCTGAGTTTTCACGTGGGTAGATAGTGCGGAAGCCTTCTTCGCAGAGGATTTAGCACGTGTACCAAGCAGCGTTATGCCACGGAAGTTAAGCAGTACGATTAAAGCCATACAAACGCAGATCGCCGAATCGGCAATATTAAAGATGGCAAAGTTAGGCACCGAAATAAAGTCCACCACGTGTCCCATACCGAATCCTGGCTCACGGAAAAGACGATCAAAAAGGTTTCCGAGAACACCGCCCAGCAGCCCTCCAAGGGCAAGGGTCCAGTTCAGAGCCCGCGTCCTTCGGAAGAGGTAAAGGACGGTTGCCGCGGCAAACGCCATAATAACCGTAAATATCCAGGTTGCATTCTCGCCGAGAGAAAAGGCAGCGCCAGAATTCCTGATGGAATACCACCACAGAAGACCATCGATCACGGGGATGCGCTCCCCAATCTGCATCTTGGTAACCACCAGAAGTTTTGTGCCCTGGTCAATGAAAAAAATAGTAAGAGCTGTTAGAATCCCGACTACCCATGCGCCGCGTGATGAGAGTATGCGCGTAACAGATTTATGCGATGCTGTTGAACCAGCGGCAGACGCAGTGGTCTCTTCAGATTCCATGTATCTCCTCGGTGAAGGGCAATGAGCAGGGCGGCGGATGTTGTACCTGAATTCGCCCTCCTCTAGCTTATCTTAAGCCAGGTATAAACAACCGCCCGCAAAGCCAGTAGCAAAGTTCTTCTTGCCACGGATGCGGACGGTGTTTATAAAAAGGTATCGAAGCTTAGAGCTTAGCGAGCATCTGCTTCAAAAGACTTAAGAGTCTTCAGCTCTTCAAGCTGAGAGGTGAGGTGTTCCTGCAACTTCGAACGGTAACGCGACTCAAAACCACGCAGGGATTCCACGGTGATTTCCAAGCTGTCACGCTCATCGGTGAGCTTGGAAAGAACCTCATCACGCTGAGAACGTGCAGCTGCCACCAGATCTTTAGCTTCTTTCTCACCCTTAGCAACGAGTTCTGCACGGGTTTTTTCACCCTGAGAGACGTATTCGTCATGGAGTTTCTGGGCCATGGCAAGCAGACCTGCTGCATCCTGAGCGCCGCCAGCAGCAACGGGTGCTGGGGTGCTGGTCTTATCCTGTGCAGCGGACTTAGCCGTTGCGGACGAAGAAGACGTATTGTTGGTCGCCGGAGTTGCCGAACCAGACTGGGCGGCTGCAAGCTTACGCTTGAGGGATTCGTTTTCGGTGTACAGCGCGCGGAGCTCAACAACAAGCTCATCAAGGTAATTATCAACCTCATCGCGGTCGTACCCGGATTCGTTTCTCACAATTTTGAAGCTCTTGTTAATCAGATCTTCGGGGGTGATAGCCACAGCTTATCTCCTTTGGAATAAAGTTATCTGTGAATAGGTTTTGGGATGCCCATAAATTTATTAAATAAACTTACGGTGCTGGCTAGGGTACCGCCCATTATTCTACTCTTCTCTACACTTCAAGACCCGATTTTCCAGGAATTCGGCGCAGAGAACCTCTTACCATCATAGTAAATGTATTTCCTGACGGAAAGTCTGCCTCGCCGTTATTGCTTCATACATCTTTATGCATATCAGAAAAATTTATGCTTTGACCAGGAAATATAACTGTTATTTAGCGTGAAAAAGTTAGTGTCAAAGAGGTCATCACTGACAATAAAAGTCCCACGCCTAAAATCAGAATCAGAAACCCAGTATCAAGGGCGAAATTACCAATACGCAGTGGCGGTACAACCTTGCGAAGCTGGTTCATCGGCCAGTCCGTCAGAGCATACACTCCAGAGGCGCACAGCAGGGCAATCCCTCGCGGACGCCACCCCGGCACAAAGACACGCACCCAGTCCAGAAGCATCCGCAAGAGCAACCCAATGTACAGAATGTGCAGGGCTATGGTAATGATGGCGAAGATGTACCCCATGCATTACCCCTGGTCAAAAGGAAACGGGCCCTCAGCCTCAAAAGCGCCCGGTGCCGGAGTCGTGTCAGCCCCCAGTACCTCTAGGTTTTCGGGGGTTAGCAAGAATACCTGCCCGGTCACACGTTCAATGCGACCTGAGAGCCCGAATGCGAGTCCGGAGGCAAAGTCCACAAGACGTTTAGCATCCGAATCGCTCATTTCAGCGACATTCATAATCACGGGAATATTCTCACGAAACGCTTCACCAATAATTTTGGCGTCGTTGTATGAGCGGGGGTGGATTGTTGTAATGCGGCGCAATTCGTCCTCATCTTCCTCGTAGGGGTATCCGGCACCAAGACCCTCGTCAATGCCGTAAGAGTTCACATCAAGCTCATGAACTTGATCGTAGCCGGAGGAAGGGTAGGGGTACTCGTCGGTCTCGTAGTGATTTTGCACCTGGTATTCCTCTCGGTTAGTTTTCTGTTCCCGGTGTGGGATTGGCGTGTAAGTCGCGGCAAACTGGTTGGTTTCTTGCCGCTGAGCTGAAGTTTGATAAGCAGACGATGCCGTAATCGCTTCTGATTCTACAGATAGTGGCTCCGCAGCGCCCGTTGCCTGTGGCATAGCTGCGGTATCAGGGTTAGCAGATGCTGGTGTGGGTAATGCATTCAGCCGGATTCCAGGTGATGGAGCGGGAGTTTCAGTGGAAGGAATAGATGCCTCATCCGTCGAATCATGACTATGGACATCCTGCATACCTTCCGATAATTCTTCAGTTTCCGACCCATAACGAGTCACGCCGAAGAAAGAACCGAGGCTATTGGCAAGTTTGCCACCGCCTTGTTTCGCCATTCTTTACTCTCGTTTCGCAGTCGTACATTCACATATATGCGGGAGATTCGCTCCACCGATACCTGAGATTCTAACGTGGGAAATAGCACCGCACATGCTGTCGGTTCGACACCGATTATATATGTTCACAGAGAATTTTGGGGGTATTCCCACGGGCTTTATTGACGATGATGCATATTCTTAAAGACGACGTCAACCAGCCCTCACAGGTGTATATTCTACCAGCGCTTGAAAATCCTATCAGCGTATTTCTCATCTGCTGCATACCTTGCACAACAAAACCTGGTAAAAATCTAGGCGTAATCTCGCTTCCCCATGATGTCGCTTCCTACCCGCACACACGTAGACCCCCAGCGAATAGCGGCTTCTAAATCTGCACTCATGCCCGCCGAAATCTGATCTGCATGCGGGAACTCGGCGCGCAGACCCTGCGCCAATTCCCAGAGTTTTTCAAAGGATTCGTCAGGGTTCGCACCCAGTGGCGCCACCGCCATAATACCCCCACAGCGTAATTCTTCTTGAGCTTCGATACGCTCAGCAAGCTCTAAAATCTCGTCTTGGTCCGTTCCACCACGCGCCCCTTCCGATGCATGCCCGGCCGTTGCCTGCGCTTCAAGCGAAACCTGAATCAGACATTCTAGAGCTCCTTGGGATAGAGCCCCTGGGGCGTCCTGCTCCCCCGCCTCATAGCGAGCTACTTGGTTGCGATAGGCTTTTGCTAAAGAATCAATCAGAGACGCACGATCTACGGACTGTACCTGATGGGCATATTTTACGACGGACTTTGCCTTATTTGTTTGCAACTGCCCAATAAACGCCCAGTAAGCGGGGTCGTCAGGTTTTTCGATGGCTCGAAGAGCACGAGCTTTAGGAGCCGCCTCTTGATCACGGTTCTCACCAAAAATACGTACCCCCTGGGTGTAAAGCGCTGCTACATCAGAGGCAGGGAAAAACTTGGTCACGGTGACAAGGTGAACTGTAGGGCTATGCTCGGTGCGCACACCACTGGTATCGGCTTCAGCATCACGGACGCGCGCCATAACCCGTGCGTAGTTATCCGCAAGCTGCTGCGCACGTTCCGAGGTGTACGTCAATGTCTGTTCTTCGCTCATCATCAGTCCCCTTTACCGATATACCCTCATACTCAGCTTTTCTTCGATTTTAAGATCTTAGGAAGGTTTCGTCACCCATACGAGCCCAGCGATACGTCCGGGTGCTTCACCTCGATTCATAAATCCTCGATGCGAAAAGAGGCTGGTGCTTTCATAAGTGCAGGCTGCCAAGTCGGTAGAAACCTCTATCTTCAGCTTATTCAAGAGAGCAATCGCTCCCGCTGGCAAATCTAAAGCTGGTGTTCCTTGGCTTGTCTGAGCGTATGTTTCGGGAATCTGCTGTGTCGCATGTTCGCGCATATCTTCGGGTACCTCATAGCAGCTTCCGCATATACTAGGCCCTAACCACGCGTGAATCTGTGTTGCGCCCTGCTCTCGCATCGTCGCAACTGTGCGTTGAATAACTCCTGCAAGTAGCCCAGGACGCCCTGCATGCGCCACAGCAATAATGGGCACGTCATGTGGGGTAGATTTCTCTCCCACGAACACGAGTGGAATGCAGTCAGCAACCATAATAGCTAGAGGCTGACCCGTTGTACTGTAGGCAGCATCTGCTTGCGGAGCCTGCTCGCGTAATTGATCGGCACGTTTCAACGTATATGCCCCACACTCGTCATTCGGAGAAATCTGAGTAGTCAGAATATGATCGGCGCATACAATATCTGCACCATGTACTTGATTGAGGTAGAGGAAAGGAGCTGAACCACAGAGACTTTGTACATCAGCACGGTTTTTCAGCGTTGCGGTATGGGGCTCGCCCGCATTAACATGAAGCCCCAAATTACCGGCCGACCGTGAAGTAAATCCGATATGCACGGTATATGGGCCGCTGGTATAAGTTCCTGTGGAGTAAAACGGGTTGAGGGTACTCATGGTTCTTTCTGCTGTCATAAGGTCAAAGCATACACAAAGGAGCCAGGACGTATATGTCCTTGGCTCCCTTATGTCTAAAAAGGATGTGTGCGACTTACTTCAAGAAGTCGGGCACATCGAGGGTATCGCGCCGTGCCGGGGATTCTTCCACGACGGGCGGTAGATCAACATCAAAGCCAGCTGCGGCAGGAACATCATTCTGCTGAGTACCATTCTGCGCACCGCCGAAACCATATCCGGTTGATGCGGGAGCTGCAGGAGCGGCCTGCGCAGAGCCGCCGAATGCCTGCTGGGTACGCTGCGCCTGAGCATTTGCCGAAGCTGAACTGTTAGCGTTGGTGTTAGTCTCAGGGTTGACGGCGTCAAATCCAGCGGCAATAACGGTCACACGTGCTTCATCACCCAAGGCGTCATCAATCACAGCACCGAAGATAATATTTGCGTCAGGATGTGCGACTTCCTGGACCAGGCGGGCAGCCTCATTGATCTCAAATAGACCGAGATCGGAACCGCCCTGAATGGAGAGGAGTACACCGTGTGCCCCATCAATGGATGCTTCCAAAAGTGGGGATGCGATAGCAAGCTCGGCGGCTTTAACAGCGCGGTCTTCACCAGCGGCAGAGCCAATGCCCATCAGAGCCGAACCAGCCCCCTGCATAACAGACTTAACGTCTGCAAAGTCAAGGTTGATCAGACCCGGAGTAGTAATCAGGTCGGTAATACCCTGCACACCGGAGAGAAGAACCTGATCTGCCGATTTGAAGGCGTCAAGCATCGAAACGTTGCGATCAGAGATAGAGAGCAAACGATCGTTCGGAATCACAATGAGGGTATCTACTTCATCACGAAGTGCAGCAATGCCGGTTTCCGCCTGGTTCGAACGGCGACGACCTTCAAAGGTAAAGGGACGAGTTACCACGCCGATCGTGAGGGCACCTAAAGAGCGTGCAATACGTGCTACAACGGGAGCACCGCCGGTACCGGTGCCGCCGCCTTCACCTGCAGTCACGAAGACCATGTCTGCGCCCTTGATAACCTCTTCGATTTCCTGGGCGTGGTCTTCAGCAGCCTGACGACCGACCTCGGGGTTTGCGCCCGCTCCGAGACCGCGAGTTAGTTCACGACCAACATCAAGTTTGACGTCAGCGTCAGACATCAAAAGTGCCTGAGCATCTGTGTTAATAGCGATGAATTCTACGCCTCGCAGGCCAACCTCGATCATGCGGTTGACTGCATTGACGCCACCGCCACCGATACCGACGACTTTGATGACTGCCAAGTAGTTCTGGGGAGTTCCAGCGTCCATTTATCCCTCGATTATTTCGTGTAAATCTCTAGAAAAACCCAAGGGTTCAAGTAGAACCTTAGTCTTCCTAACCTCATAGTGACTTTATCTGCAAGGATACCAACAGTTTCACCAGGTTCCTAGTTGCCTGAGGTATTTGACGTGCATTATTTATAGATTTTTATAAAAAATCTATCTTTTTACCCGATGCTTAACCATAAGGTTAAAGGCTAACGAGTAACCGGAACACGCGGCGAAGAAACATCATAAGTGTTTACTTTATTAGCGGCTCGTCCTTGTTGTGCGGTTTTTGACTGGTCCTCACGTACCGCCTCCATCAGCTTAGTTAAAACCTTAGCTTTAAGGTCACTCTCTTCAGCTGTACCCCACTGCACGACAACCCCATCCTTCAAGGTTAAGTTAATATTTGAGGTTGAGCTTGCCCGTGCCTCCTTCACCTGCGTCAGGATTGATGAGGGCAAAGCAGAGAGCACATTTGCAACCGTGCGGAAGGCCGCAGAATCCTGGGGAACTTCCTGTCCAACATCGACAAGCGGAACATTGATTCCATCAGCATTCTCAACTTCACGAAGTTTGATTCCCTCACTATCAACAACCACATATTTCCCGTCCTGATGAATGACGGCAACAGGGGTACGCTCTTTGAGGGTTACAACTAGTTCATGCGGAGGATGCGCCTCAATCTGCACGCCGCGCAGTACATGCTCCTGGTCGATAAGTTCACGCACCTTCTGATCATTAATACGAGTCAGCGGCGTGCCCTTGAGTGGTTCCAGTTTCTGCTCAACCTGCACGCTATCCAATAGCGAAGCGCCTTCAACTCGAATAGTCTGAACAGAGAGCAGCGGAGAATAAAAGACCAAACCGATATATAGAAGCACAGCAAGCATGAACGCACCAAAGCCGTAAAGGAGTTTCCGCAATCGAGTGAGCGGACGTCGGCGCTTCGAAGTCTGACTCTTACTTTGGTCTTCTGCCAAAAGCCCGTCGAGCCCGGGGTCATCGCGTAATTGGGCGATACGCCCCTGCTCTTCGCGGATCTCCTGTTCCCGCGCTATCTCGGTTTGGCGTTCCTTCTCACGTTCACGACGCCATCGGCCAAAGGTACTAGACGTAGATTTCGCCGATTGTGAATCCAGCTCATCCGATTCAGATTCCCCTGCATCCAGACGTATATCACGGTCCTTGGGCTCTGAAGACTCAGAATACGTTGCACGGGAAGAACCCGTCTGGCTCTTATTTTCGGTATGAGTTTCTTGCTCAACAGGATTCGTCTGATTCTGAGGGCTCGCACCGTCAGAAGATTTTGACGTATCTTCAGCAGGTTTAGCTTTCTTTTTGCCGCGAACAACCGGTAACTTCGGAGTACGTACCGGTGAAGTCGCGAACGCTTCCGTGCCCGGTTTTCGCTCTTGACGTCCTTTAGCCACTATTACTCCTTAGGGTAACGGGCATGTAGCTCATGCAGAATACGCTCTCCTAATGCGGTAACATCACCTGCACCAACGGTCATAATAATATCGCCTGGAACAGCACACATAGCAATATCTTCAATGGCTGCAGCTGCATCCGACGCATAATGTACCTCAGAGAATCCAGCACCGGTGATAAGTTCACTCGTGACTCCCTCAATCGGAAGTTCCCGGGCAGGATAAATATCCAGTACATACGAACGATCAGCCTTCGAAAGAGCCTGCGCGAAATCGGCGGCAAATTCTTGGGTACGTGAGAACAGATGCGGCTGGAAAACCACATAGAGGTTATGCCCATCGGCAACCGTGCGGCCGGTCTCAAGCGCACGGAATACCTCTGTTGGGTGATGAGCATAATCGTCAAAGACTTTAATACCCGCTACGTCACCACGCAGAGTAAAACGTCGATCTGCTCCTACGAAGCCGTATAACGCGGCGGCCGCGTCCTCAGGTTGTGCTCCAGCGAGAAGAGCGGTAATAAAAGCTGCCGCTGCGTTCAACTGATTGTGAATACCGGGTACACGCAGCTGAGCATCCTGCTCGCCTTCGTAATGCTTACTCGCGCATTCGAAAGACCAGCGCAGTGTTGCCGAAGACTCCGAGCCGTGGCTCGTAATGCGTGAAACCCGTAGATCAGCCTCAGTAGACTGACCGTAAGTTACCACTTCAATCCCAGCATCGCGCGCACGTTCCGCAAGCGCACGAGCGCCTTCATCATCCCAACATGTCACCAAGACGCCCCCGGGGGTCATAGAGGCAACAAAACGGTTAAACGCCTCATACACGCGTTCGGGAGTTTCGTAGAAATCCAAGTGGTCAGGTTCGACGTTGGTGACCACTGCGATTGCGGGTCGATAGCGGACAAAAGAGCCATCGGATTCGTCTGCCTCTGCTACAAACCAAGAGCCTTCACCAGTGCCCCCCAATCGCGCGTTGCTGCCGTATCCCGCAATAACTGTTCCTACCGCGAAAGACGGGTGAAACCCTAACTTATCCAGCATGACGGCAATCATGGAACTGGTTGTGCTCTTACCATGCGTGCCAGCAACCGCTACAACCTGTGATGCTCCCATAGCAGCAGCCAAAGCCTCAGAGCGGTGCAATACCCGAAGGTTCTGAGCACGAGCCGCAATCAGTTCGGGGTTATCTTCGTGAATGGCCGTTGAGATAACAACGGTATCAATATCGTGAATATTCGCAGCATCTTGGGGAGTATAAACACGAGCACCCGCTTCGCGTAAAGCCTGAATAGTCGCCGTTTCTGCTCGGTCAGAGCCGCTTACGGGAATACCAGCTTTCAGCATCAACGTTGCAATAGCACTCATACCGGCACCGCCGATCCCTACAAAATGCACACGTCCCAACTCCTGCAGGGATGCGCGCGCGGGAAACGGCGGGTTCAGGGGCTCAGGAAGCACCATGTTAAGGTTCATCAGTTCGGACATTTATTTAACCACCTTCAGGGTTGCCTCAGCCATAACATGTGCGGCATCACGAATGCCCAATTTATATGCTCGACGACCCATTTCTTTTAACTTCTGAGCATCAGCCATCAACGATGGAATTTCACGGGCAAACCACGCCCCGGTCATTTTCTTATCTTCGATGAGAAGCGCAGCTTCTGCCATAACCAGAGAACGAGCATTGAGACTTTGTTCACCATTACCAAACGGGAGCGGAACAAAAATTGCGGGTACACCCACCGCAGCAACTTCGCTTACGGTTGCGGCTCCAGCACGGACTATCAAAAGATCGGCGGCGGCATAAACATCCTGCATGCCGTGGCTAAACTCAATCTGACGATAATTTGGGGCTGTAACGGGCTCGCCTGAATCATCCACAATAGCTTTGCCTTTACCAGTAATATGCAAAACCTGAAAACCCCAGTCCTCAAAATTTGTAATGTTCTCAGCGACGGCGTTATTAAGGCTTTGTGCGCCTAAGGAACCGCCCGTCACGATCAGAACGGGCTTATCGGGGTCAAGACCTAGAGTATGCCTCGCCTGTGCTCGTGCCGCTCGACGGTTCAGATGCGCGATCTCATCTTTCATGGGCATACCCACAAGTTTGGCGCGAGGGAAAGGGGTGTTGGAGAAAGCCACACCCACAAACTTCGCTAGAGGACCACCCAGTTTATTTGCTAAACCTGGTTTTGCATTAGCCTCGTGAATAACAACAGGAATGCGGGAGAAAAAAGCGGCAAGATATGCTGGCGGACACACATAACCGCCTACGCCTACTACAACATCTGCATTCGCATCTTTGAGAATTTTACGGGTTTGCGAAATCGCTTTTGCGAATCTTGGTAAAAAGGTTAATGCGTTAAGCGATAGGCTTCGGGGGAAAGCTACACGCGGAATAAACTCAATATCAAATCCAGCTTCAGGAACTAATTGAGCTTCCATCTTATCCTCGGTGCCAAGAGTCAGAATATTAGCTTCCGGCTCGATCCGGCGGATTTCGCGTGCTATAGCAAGCATCGGGTTAATATGACCAGCGGTGCCGCCGCCAGCGAGGACCACAGAGGGTGCCTTAGACATAGATAATAACTCCCAACAAATACATTCACCTCATTTTACGACATAGCAGAGCCAACCCCGTACTGAAAGAATATTATAAGTCGGATATATACCCACGTCCCGAGTCTAGTATTCCTCCTTTCCCTATTCCAGGGGCTATGAGTGTGAACCACCCTGGCCAGGTTTACGGCCTCGCGGGTTCTGCTGACTCTGTGAAGGCTGCTGCCGACGTATCTGACGTGAGGTTCCCGCAGAAGGCTGCCCTGAAGAAGATGTTTGGGAGCCCGATTGAGGGTGCAAAGGTCGCAACCCGGCTGGCAAACGTCCCGATGACGAAGAGCGGTGACGCGCTCGATTGGCGTTTGTGCGCTTTTGCAGGTTCTGCAGGGGAATTGTATCTTCGTGGTCTGCAGGGGTTGACCGTTGCCTGCCCTGCGAGGGACGAGATGCAGGCTGCACATCTCCCTTACGGCGCAATTGGGGAACCCGTTCATGGGTATGCAATCCATTTGGATGTTCCTCTTGGAACCGCTGCTCACGAAGTCGCTGCCGTTCACGCTGAATACGCTGCTCTTCATGAGCGAGAGCTTCCTGATGCTCCGCCTTACGGCGACGCTCAGCAGCACGATCGGCACGTGCTTGAGCGCGCTGCTCATACGTCTTGCGAGTATGCTCACGCTGTCGCTGGGTTACGCCTAACCACGATGGCAGCTCCTTAACTCTACGCAGTAAGCCAGCGCCCCAGTAATCTTTACCGAGGGCTCCACCAGCTTCTTGCAGTTGAAGCCGCTCATCTTCAACGATAGCTTGAAGAGGCAGTCGTCGCTTCCAGTCTTCATTAGCGCGTCGCACTTCGCGAGGTGTCTGCTTCGTTAAATCGGCGGCCGGTATAGGCCCGCCTACAAGTGGAGTTTGACGTGCAAAAGCATAAAGCATCCCCGCAGCCAGCATCGATGAAATCAGCGATGAACCGCCGTATGAGATAAAGGGAAGCGGCACACCGATCACAGGCAAAATACCGGAAACCATCGCCATATTCACGATAGCTTGGGTAGAAAGCCACGCAATAATACCGCCCGTGGCAATACGAATAAACGGGTCTGCTGTTCGGGCAATAATGCGTAATGCGCAATAGATCAGACCCAGGTACAAAAGCACCACGGTAAGCGTACCCAAAAGCCCCAGTTCCTCGCCGATAATGGCGAAAATGTAATCGTTATGTGCTTCGGGCAAATAGTTATACTTCTGGCGGGATTGTCCTAGCCCAACGCCCCAGAACCCACCGGTTGCCAACGCAACCCCGCCAGCCTGAGATTGATCACAGACAGAACCGGTGCACACACCGAAAACACTCATCAGTCGTTCACGACGGTTTGAACTTGAAATTGACCCCACTATGGCACTCACGATCAGAATAATCGAAAGCCATACCATAGTCTTACGGTTTGCGCCCGCAATATATACCATACCTAAGAAGATAAAGGCGTAGACGATCACGGTACCGAGATCTTTACCTGCCAGAATAAGCAGCATCAAGGGCAAGAGCCCAAAAAGTGCGGGAAAAATTGCACGAGATATCTTCTCTTTGAGTTTACTGCCCTGCCGAGTCAAGACCATCGCCATCCACAGCACAATAGCGAGTTTAGAGAATTCCGAAGGCTGAATCTGAATGCCGCTGAACCTAATCCAGTTACGGTTGCCATTAATATCGGTACCAATAGCAAGAACGGCAATCTGGGCAAGAATCGCCAGGGCTAAGAGGATATTAACGACCCACATTTTGCGGTACCGCTGTACTTTCAATACTGCTATAGCCCCTAATGCAGCGGCGCCTAGAGCGGCAAACATTACCTGACGGGTTACCTGCGAGAAAGGGGACATTCCCTGTGAAATCATGCTCACAGATGATGCAGACAGTACCATGATCACGCCAAAAACCGTGAGACCAGCGCATACTAAAAGAATCAGTCGCGGCACATCCGCTAAATCACGCGATGCGGAACGCTTATAAAGAGACGAGATAGCGTTATGCAGAAAAGAACCGAGCCTCGTTGAGCCGTTCCTCCCCTGGCGCTGTGCATGACTTACGCCTCCACGGGCCGACGAGTGAGTCTGACCGGGTGCATTACTCATGCGCTCTCCTCTTCTGTGTCTTAACACGACAAACTCAATAGATTTTTCCTACAGCAGAAAAGTCTACACGGCGTTTATCGTTTCAGAGCAATCAATATGCCTTCAGTTACCGACAATATGAGATTTGACCGCATCCACAAAAACGTTGCCACGAACGGCATAATTGTTAAATTGGTCCATCGAAGCAGCGGCAGGCGCCATGAGTACTGTATCACCCTCAGCGGCTAGCTCTTCTGCTTTGACTACGGCAGCTTCCATAACATTAACCCCGTCAGAGGGATCATCCGCCGAAGCCGTCATATTATAGGTAGGAACATGGCTTGCATACTTCGCCAAAGATGTTTTAAGTCCCGCCGTATCAGTGCCAATGATTAATACTGCTTTCAAACGTGAAGCATGCTGAGCTATAAGATCATCATACTCCACCCCTTTAGAAAGACCTCCAGCAATCCAAATCAGCGAAGGATAAGCGCTCATTGAAGCGTTAGCGGCGTGTGGGTTAGTAGCCTTAGAATCGTTGACCCACTGGATTCCATCGCGGTACAGCACCGTCTGATTACGATGCGCACCAGGCTTATAAGAACGCAGTCCATCCCGCACAGCCTCAGGAGCAATATCTGCGGCACGACATAATGCGGCAGCGGCTAGCGCATTCTCCACGGTGTGCTGTGCGGGAGCTTGACCGGGAACGGGCGCTAAATCTTCAAGAACACCAAGCTCAAGTGCCTCGCTGTATCGATTCTTCAAAAACGCACGGTCAACAATAATGTTTTCCGCCAAGCCCAACATGGAGACTGAGGGGATATCGGTTGAGCTAATACCGATGGCACGGGCACCTTCTATAACATCTGCTTCTTCAACCATACGCAAAGTATCAACATGATCGGTATTGAAGATACACGCTGCCTGAGTATTTTCGTACACACGTGCTTTATCGGCCTTGTAAGCCTCAAAAGAACCGTGCCAATCGACGTGATCTTCCGCTACGTTAAGCACCACGGAAGCGTATGGCGACAGTGAAGAAGTCCAATGCAGCTGAAAGCTCGAAAGCTCTACCGCAAAAAATTCATAGGGTTCATCGTCGGCAACAGCGTAGACTGCTGGCATGCCCACGTTCCCAACCTGCAGAGATTTTTTACCGGCTGCTTTAAGAATCGAATCGACCATGCCCACGGTCGTAGTTTTCCCATTGGTTCCCGTCAGGCACAGCCACTTTGGAGTAACCCGACCTTGACGTTGATTCAGACGCCATGCCAGCTCGATTTCACTCCAAATTTGAATCCCTCGTTCATATGCATCAAGCATTACAGGGCTATCTGGACGGATTCCGGGCGAAGTCACGATAACATCCGGGTCTTGATCATCGACACGAGGCACACATTCCATGTATTCCTCGCCAAATAAACCCGTCACGTTCCCATAGGCTTCTTGGTAAATTCGGATGCGCTCTCGCTTTTCCTGCGTATCCTGCGCATCAATGGCGGTAATATGGGCGCCTTTCTGAGCCAGCACATCCACAGCAGCGTCGCCGCTAGTACCGAGACCTATTACGACCACCCGCAGCCCTGCCCAAGGTCCGTCCCAGGTAGTAAGCTCAACAAGTCGCGGATTATTGACGACTGGATTGACGGCGATAGCATCTGCATATTGGGCACGCTGTGCCTGATACTTGGAGGCCCGCTGCGAGTTCTTAGTGTCAGGCATTAGTGAATCACTCCAGACGTCTGTGAGAACCAATCTCCAAAGAAAATTGCAAGAGCAACCAGCACACAAAGCGCATTTGCAATCCACAGACGGAATACCGAGTTCACTTCACCACTGCTGACAGAGCCGGGGACAAGGCCCTTCTTATCTATGGAGTATCTTCCGTTTGCACCGGTTTTCTCAAGATGATGGTGGAAAGGAGTCATGCGGAAGAAACGGTAGGCATGAGGAATTTTATCACCAACAGATACAGAACGTTTACGGCTAACTTTGAAGACAACTTTCTGCACAATCACCGAGAACACTTCCAGAACCGGCACAAGCGCGATAATGGGAAGCAGAAGCTCGGTACGAGTGAAAATAGCGAAGGAAACCAGCGCGCCTCCCAAAGCAAGAGATCCAGAGTCCCCCATAAAGATTTGTGCCTTAGAAACGTTCCACCATAGGAACCCGGCGAGGGAACCAACAAGTGCGGCTGCAATAAGTGCCAGCGACCCTGGATCCCGCACATCATAGCATGCGTTTCCCGCCCCACCGCTGCAGGCATGTACGTATTGCCAGATAGTCATGGCAAGGTATCCAGTAAAGATGGTCATCGTTGCGCCACCCGCAAGTCCATCGAGACCATCAGTGAAATTCACGGCGTTAGTGCCCGAAAGAGAAATCAGGGTAATCCACAACACCATGAGGATAGTACCGCCTATAGCCCCCGCAGCCATGAAGTCGAACGGAAGATCACGCACAAACGAAATCGCCGTTGAGGCGGGGGTCACTCCCGCCGCATTAGGAAATTGAAACACCAAATACGCAAAAGGAAGAGTCATCGCCAGCAGACCAATAGTCTTCTGGTTCTCGGTAAGTCCTTCGTTCCCCTGGTTGCGGAACTTCATAATATCGTCGGCGGCACCGACTCCGAGCATTCCTAGTGTAAACCCGAGGGTCAATAAAGCCGTCGCACTAGGAACC
The DNA here is from genome assembly GCF_001809415.1 of Rothia sp. HMSC058E10. Taxonomy (NCBI): domain Bacteria; kingdom Bacillati; phylum Actinomycetota; class Actinomycetes; order Micrococcales; family Micrococcaceae; genus Rothia; species Rothia sp. HMSC058E10. The sequence goes on from NZ_KV797641.1 coordinate 100,712, forward strand.
GGCGAGGTTCCAAAAACTGCAGCGTTAATCAGCAACGCAAGCAAGTAGGCAACAACGGCGGCTGGGATAAAAATAAGACCTGCCATCGTGGGCGTCCCCGCCTTATGCTGATGCGCGGCGGGGCCTTCTTCACGAATCAGCTGCCCCAACTTGAGCTTCTGCATCTGCTTGATGAAGAGCGGTATTGCTGAGAAGGAGATAATAAACCCTAGGATTCCAGCAATAAGCACAGTAATCATGGTTAATGTGTTCCTTCGTGAAGATGGCTACGGTCTAGGGCGGTCGTCGAGGTTTGCGCTGCAGAACTACTAGTTGATACCGTGCTCAGAGCGGCGCCCGTTAACTCCGTTACCTCAACAAAATCGCCAGCACTCAGCCAAGCTGGAGCCTGTTCTTGAGCCTCGCCAAAGGTTTCGGTGCAGAAGGCAACCTCATCGCCCAAAGAACCTAGTTTAGCGCCATTTGAAGATTTAAACAGCACGATATCGCCAGAACGTAACTCTGCACGCAAAATATTTAGTGCTTCTTGCGGTGTCTCTACCCAGGTAGCTTCGTTACCCCATGAACCTTCAAGATGCGCGGCGTTGTAGGCTGGTTTCGCCTCATTACCAACCGCAATAAGCTTTGATATATTCATGCGTACCACCAGACGACCGAGTCGATCGTGCTCCTCCAAAGAGGCCTCGCCCAGTTCGAGCATGGCCCCCAAAACTGCCCATGTCCGTCGTGGCTTCGCGCCTCGTCCCAGTTGGGCCAAAGTGCGTAAAGCGGCTGTCATTGACTCGGGATTAGCATTATACGCATCGTTGATGACAGTCACGCCGTCTGCGCGGTCTGTGCGAGCCATCCTCCATTTAGACAGCGCCCCGGTGTTATTGAGGGCATGCGCAATAGCGTCTCCAGGAACACCAGCGTTATAGGCTACCGTAGCAGCCGCCAGAATATTGCATACATGATGCTCACCAATGAGTTTGGAGGAAATCTCATATTCGCTGGCGTCGGGAAGGCGAAGAGTAAATTCCGGACAACCATCATCATTAGTATGCAGCCCCAAAGCGGCAGTATAGCGTTCGTACTGCGGTTTCTCCCCCACCCCAAAGTAGGTTACCGGCGCACTTGCACGAGCTGACATGCGTGCAACACGCTCATCATCAGCATTGAGGATCAAGGTTCCGCCAGTACGAATACCTTCGGCAAGCTCCCCTTTAGTACGTTCGATGTTGTCGACCCCGCCAAACTCGCCAGCATGTGCGGTGCCAACTTTAAGGATCACACCATGGTCAGGGTGCACAATATTTGCCAGGTATTCGATATTCCCCACATGATCGGCACCCATCTCAATCACAAGGTAGCGAGTACTTTCGTCAGCGCGGAATACAGTCAAAGGTACGCCAACTTCGCCGTTGTACGAACCTACAGGGGCTATAGTTTCGCCCTGAGAACTTAGGATCGCTGCTAATAAATCTTTTGTGGTGGTCTTCCCCGCAGAACCGGTAATACCGATAACCGTAAGATCGCCTAGAGACCGCATCTTTTCAACAGCGTACTGTGCGATCTTACCCATGGCGAGAACCACATCATCAACCTGGATGCTGGGGTACAGAATACCCCGCTCATCTTTAACAGGGCGTTCGACAAGCGCTAAGACAGCACCTTTGTCGAAGGCTCCCGACACGAAGTTGTGTCCGTCGGTCACCTCACCTGGCTTAGCAACAAATAGGGTGCCTGGTATAGCCTCACGCGAATCGGTGGTCGCGAAGGTAGCACCTAGCTCGCTCTCACGCCCGGCTAAGCCGAGCGGTGAGCCGCCTGTTGCCGTAATAATTTCGGCGGCGGAAAGCTTAATCATCTATGCTCCTTATGCTTCTTCAAGCATGCGTCGATAATCCGGAAGAATTTCGAAGTCGTTGGAGACAAGCGCTTTCGCGGTCTCCACGCGGTCGTCAAGTTGCACATCGGTACCGGCAACATCCTGTGCCGTTTCATGTCCACGACCGGCGATAAGAATAGCATCTCTCGCATCTGCGAGTTCAATTGCCCGAGCAATCGCCACTTCTCGCGGAGCAAGATTAAGGATTTGGGATGCTCGCGCACCTTCGGCATTAGCTCGTTCAGCCCCGGCAACAACAGCCTCACGAATTGGGGCGGGATCTTCACCGTGCGGATCGTCATCGGTCACAATCACAATATCGGCGTGCTGTGCAGCAATTTCTCCCATTAGGGGACGTTTGAGATGATCGCGTTCGCCTGTTGCCCCGAAAACAATAATGACTCGCCCACCACCTGGTCGGTCCATGGCTTCAAGCGCCCGAGTGAGCCCGTCAGGGTTGTGGGCAAAATCGACAATAGTATGCGGTGCCAGAGAAATCAGCTGCATACGCCCGGGCACTATAGGGGTTAGTGCCGTGCCATCAGCTAGGGCAGGTCGTAGGATAATGCGTTCTTCCTCAGAAGCACCAATATATACCATCAGCGCGGCGAGCGCGGCGTTTGAGACATTGAAATCTGCCGGAAGATGGGTACAACAGGGAATAGTGTCTCCCGCGCCGTTAGCCAACGTAAAACGATGCCCTAAACCATCACGTTCAACGTTGGTTACCGCCCAATCGAGCGGACCGAACTCAGCCGGGACCTCGGCTAGACCCGCGCCGTGCTCAGTAACAAGCCGAACAGCATTACCGGTCCCCAGCTGAATCTGGGCGTGGCGAAGCATCTTCTCGCCCCACTCGTCATCGGCAGTGATGACAGCGCGCTCAGTCCGCTCGGGCGTAAAAAGCTGTGCTTTAGAATCAAAATAATTCTGCATGGTGCCGTGCAAATCTAAATGATCCTGGGTGAGGTTTGTAAACCCAGAGACCTTATAAACTACACCATCCACACGGTGATAGTCGATAGCATGCGAGGAAACTTCCATTGCTGCATGAGACACACCGCACTCCCCCATAATCGCAAGGAGCGAATGAACGTGAACAGACTCTGGGGTGGTTAGAGCTGAAGGAACGCTCACACCATCAACAAGAATTTGGATAGTACCGATAAGACCGGTCTTAGCCTTGAGAGCAGTTCGGAATACCGACTCCAGCATGTAGGTAGTCGTCGTTTTTCCATTGGTTCCTGTGACAGCGTAGCGATTCAGATCCTTGTGATCTTGTGACCCATAGATCAAAGCGGCGAGTGATCCTATAACAGGACGTAAAGAGTCACAGACCAGCAGGGAGCACCTATCTAAAGAAAGATTTGCCTCCCGAATCATCCGAACGCCTGCAGTATCCGTGAGGATAGCGTGAGCCTGGGCCTCCAGCACTTTTTGCGCGAATTGTGCACCATGAGCTTTCGCGCCTGGAAGAGCAACATATAGGTCTGCAGGACGAACCGCGCGAGAATCCATGCTGATCCCTCGCACATCTTCTTCAGAGCCTTGATGTTCTAGAACAGGATGCGCGCCTAAGGCCTCTAGATGCTCCACGAGCTCAGTAACCGTGCTCCCTCGTGAATTCTGAGGTCGCAGACTCTGCGCATCGCCGCCCAAGTGCGGGGTGCGACGAGCGTCTTGAGCCAAGCGCGTTTCGCTGTCCATTATCCTTCTTTCCTGACGGTCATACGCATTTCTTGCCGCCGAGATTTTTATTGTTATCGTCCTCGATCAACGCCAAGGTACGTTCCTATTGTAATAAGTTCTGCACAGTCGGGTGACTGCATGTGACTTACCCGTTAGATTTTCCATCCGCAAAAATAGGAATTTTTACTGGATCTGTGGTGGATTTAGGCACATTATACGTGTGCAGTACTTTCTCCATAATCTGTGAGAACTGGCTTGTTGCTCCCACACTACGCACATCGCCCTGAGGGCGCTGCAGAGTAACGCTTACGAGAAACTGCGGGTTGTCTATAGGCGCAAGCCCTATAAAGGATGTGGTGTATCCGTCATATCCGCCTTTATCGCTGGGAGCTTCAGCTGTACCCGTCTTACCGCCGACTCGGTACCCTTCGACCGTGGCCGTTTTCGCATGGCTTTGAAGTACAACATTCTCCATTAGTTCTCGACATTGTTCAGCAGTTTTTTCGCTCACCATCCTGGTGCCGGGTTCCACATCGCGTTTATGCACCGTACCATCGGCATCAATCAAAGCGTCAACGATGCGCGGTTTAAGTTTCACACCGTTATTACCGAGTGCCTGAAAAATCATGGCGGTTTGTAGAGGGGTCTGGGCAATACCCTGCCCGAAGAAAACTGTGTATTCCTGACGACCGTCCCACTCATGCCAATCAGTTACTAACCCCTGCTGTTCGCCAGTCAGCTCAATACCCGTATAATCCCCCATACCGTATTTTTTGAGCCAGTTATAGCGGTCTTCCTTGGGGAGTTTCTGCCCGACAAGTACCGTTCCGGTATTCATTGAATCGGTGATAATACCTGAAAAAGTTCGGCGCTGTGCGGGGTGGTCAAAGGCGTCCGTGAATGTTTGCCCGTTGATCACCAAACGTTCCGGAACATCATACGCCGAGGTAGGGGTCGTAATGCCGCTTTCGATCAAAGCTGATGCAGTCAGAATCTTCTCAGTTGAGCCAGGCTCAACAACCTGGGAAATAGCGCGTGGGCTTGTATCCTGCTCGTTCTTAACTTTCTCGGCGCCGGGATCCATCATCGTAGAATCGGCCATTGCCAAAATCGAGGCATCCCGCACATCCATAACGATAACGGTGCCCCATTCCGCTTTGAGCTCGTCCACACGCGCTTTGACAATCTGCTGCGCGAAATACTGGATGTCCTGGTTAATGGTCAAACGTACGTTCTTCCCATTTTCTACATCGGTCGCCTCTTCTTTAGTAACAGGAATACGCACACCATCGGCACTAATTTCGTAGGTACGCTGACCGTCCACGCCCGCAAGATCTTTTTCAAAGACGCGCTCAATACCTACAGATAAATTCTTCTTGATCGTCTCGTTCTCGTTACCGGTTGCCTCATCAACAATGCGGTAACGGCCCACAACAGAGCCGCCCACGGGTCCGTTTGGGTACAGGCGCTCAGAGATGGCTTCCCCATAAAGGAACGGGGCTCCTAGAGCATCAATACGGCGAAATATCTCAGGGGTGACATTTGATTTCACGACGGCATATTTTGAGTCTCCGTCAAGCTTAGACTTGATAAACTCGTCTGTAATCGTAGGGTCAACGGTATGCAGAATGTCGGTTAGCTCATACACCAACTGTTCTGGAGTGATTTCACTCTTAGTATCGCGGTCATTATCGTAGCGCTTATACGAAGCAACAATAGTCTGATCCGCAATGATGTTGTACCGCTGCACGCTTCGAGCAAGCACCACTCCGTTAATATCGAGAATCTGACCTCGAACCGCTGGAACAATCTGAGAGCGCATGCGTTTCTCACGCGATTTCTCGGCAGTATGCTGTGGATCAAACCCCTGTAGATAGAGAAGCCGTGCACCCACGGCTGCCAAGCCGCCAGTGGCCAAAGCACCCACTACAAACCCGCGACGCCCAAGCTGTTGAGGCTCGGGCGGCACGGGCGCATTCTCATGAAAGCTCAAAGGTGTCCTTTCAAACTCTTAAACAGTTCGTTCCAGTCTCCACCAATATACTATCGTTGAGATGCTGAAGGGTTAGTGGATGCCGAGGGTTTTGCAGACGCTGACGATGAAGCAGACGCACTCGAAGCCGGCTGCTGTTTATCTGCCGATGCAGACGGTGCTGCACTCGGTGTTGCAGATGTCGAAGCGCGGCTCCCCTGACTGGGAACGGCGGGGGCATCCACGAGGTTGCGAGCGCCCGGGGCATCATCTTTAGGCTTCGCTACAGGAGTAGCCGTGCCGTTAATCTGCCCGCTGTTGATATCCAAAGTTGCCGGAATATCCGTCGCATGCATACCCAGTGAGCTTGCACGGTTCGCCAAGTTTTGCGGGGCCTGTTGGTACCCAATTTCTTGTTGCAGGGCTTGGTTCTCTTGGGTCAGTGTTTGCTCTTGGGTACGCAAGTCCACAAGGTCGTATTGACGGGTTGCGATCAAGATATTGAGCATCAAGATAAAGACCAAGGTCAACGGGATAGCAACAAATACACCCACCAACGCCACAGGACTCCAGCTTCGCGGACGTACCAGTGACAGGGCAAGCGGTACACGACGAGTCTCCCGAGCCTGAGCTTTTACTCGTGAGCTCTTAGCCGCAATCGAACGAGCTGGGTATGCAGATTTCGCCGGGTATCCGATAGTACGCGGATGCTGAGCACCGCCAGTGCGCGGACCAGCGTATGCGGTTACATGTTCCGACAACCGGTTCTGCGCACGATGAGCAATTCGAGCGTGCGTATCAGAAGTTACAGAAGTACGTGGAACCTGGATTTGAGAAACACGGCTTTTCACATTTGACGCAGGTTTATTCCGCCCCGGTACACCCCGGCGCGTTGGGTGTTTTTGAGCAGGTTTATGCTCAGGGATAATACGCAAATTAGCGTTCCGAGTTCCCCTGCGCCGATTGGCAGTGCGGGGCGTCTCCTCTACGCCGGTTACAGTCGGCGCTTCGGGAGTGGTAACGCTCGGAGAGTGTTGCGGAGGGGTCATATCCTGCTCTTTCAAGTCTGTATCTGTTGTTATGCCAATTAGGTAGATGTGCCGGGAGAGTTAAATTAAGCTGTCTTAGAGATTCAGCTGGATACTTTGATTTTTTCTCCGGCACGCAGTTTAGCGCTTGCTGCACGCGGGTTTTCGGCGATTTCAGCCTCTGTAGGCGGCTCTGCACCGCGGGTGATAACTCTTATCGTCGGCTGATGTTCGTCAAGCTCCACGGGAAAGCCTTTAGGGGCCTTCGACGTAGCAGCCTCGGTCAAAGCACATTTGACGATTTTGTCTTCAAGGCTGTGATAGCTCATAGCGACAAAACGACCGCCGAGTCTCAGAGCATCCAAAGCCGCTGGAACCGCCCGTTCAAGAGCTTCTAGCTCATGATTAACCTCGATACGCAAAGCCTGGAAAGTTCTCTTAGCCGGATGACCGCCTTTGCGCTGTGCTGCAGCGGGTACAGCCTTCTGAATGGCAGCTACCAGTTCCCCAGTCGTGGTGAAGGGTGCGTGCTTTCGCTGTTCCACAATATGCCGGGCAATACGGGCAGCAAATTTCTCTTCACCCCAGTTTTTGATGATGCGACGCAGCTGATTCTCGCTGTACTCATTGACAACGATGCGGGCAGTTAGCTCATCATCACCGTTCATGCGCATGTCCAAAGGTGCATCATAGGAATACGCGAACCCACGGGAACGCTCGTCCAGCTGCATCGAAGACACGCCTAGATCCAGAAGAACGCCATCTACAGAGGTGACTCCCGCCGCAGACATCGCATCTTCTATATGGTCATATACGGTGTGCACAGGCACGAAGCGATTTCCAAAACGTGCCAGACGTTCGGCAGCAATAGCATGCGCCTGTGCATCACGGTCTATGCCGATAACCGTTAGGTTGGAGAACCTTTCAAGCATTGCTTCTGTATGGCCCCCCATGCCCAAAGTCCCGTCAATGACAACCGCATCCTGGCGCGAAATAGCGGGTTCCAACAGCTCCAGGCAACGATCGAGCATAACCGGAACATGGCGTTCCTGTGCCTGTCGTTGTGAAAGCTGCCCCAAAAGCCCTTCCCGATATCCAGGGTCGCCAGATACAGCATTGGGGGATGTCGAAACATCGTGCGTTGGGGCAACCACGCCGGTAAGTGAGTGAGACTCGGCGATCATGATGCTCCTTCCCATAGCTCTAGCGGTCGTTCACAGCGGATCACAGGTTACGTTTGGGGCAACAAAACTGTGTGGTGACATAGTCATTACAGAATTGGGGCGAAAGGATCTTCGTCCAACGACGCAAATTCTGCTTCTGTCTGTGCCATATATTCTTCCCATGCTTTGGTGTCCCAGATTTCCGCACGGCTTCCTGAACCAATCACAGTCAGCTCTTGCGACAGACCTGCATACTCACGCAGCACAGGCGGGATCGTTACACGTCCCTGCTTATCAGGCACCTCATCAGAAGCTCCCGAAAGGAACATGCGCATAAAGTCACGTGCTTGCCGCCCAGGAAGCGGAGAGCTTCGCATCGTTTCGTGGATACGCTCAAACTCGGCGACAGGAAACACGTATAGGCAGCGTTCCTGACCGCGTGTTAGCACGAGACCAGCTGATAGCTCATCGCGAAATTTCGCTGGCAGGATGATGCGCCCCTTGGTGTCCAGGCGGGGTGTATATGTTCCAAGAAACATGCGGCACCCCTTTCCTGACAAGCGGAATACCCGCGACTCCAATTAGGCATGTCTACCCCTGAAACTATCTTCCCCTCCACTTTACTCCATTTTGCTCCACTATTCCTACCTCATGAGGAGTTTTCTCAGAAAGAACACAGCTTTTCCTTAGTTTTAAGCGCCAAAGAGGGCGAGTGGTTTATCAAAAACCACTCGCCCTCTCGGACGTTTCTTTAAACTTATTAGTAAAATTTAAATCATCAAAAGTTAGTTTTCACCACGGTTACGATCGTCCCAACGCTCTTCGAGGCGAGACATAAACTTCGACTGCTTTGTAGATTTTTCAGAAGAACCCGCACCTTTCCGGCGAGCTTGGGTTGCTCCCTGCGCCTTGTCTCCTAAGAACGAATCCACCGGAGTCTTCTTACTTGTTGTCGCCAAATAAACACCACCGGCAGCAATAATAAATCCAATAATGCCCAGCCATATCATCTTTGAGGCAACGGCACCGATAATAATACCCAACCCAGCTAACACGCCTAAAATGCCGAGAGCCATGTGTCGGGCACTAAATACGGGAGCTGTATTACCCGTTGATGACATTGATGACGCAAAATGTGGATCCTCAGCGCTCATCAGTTCTTCGAGCTGGTCGAGAACCTTCTGTTCACGCTCAGAAAGTGCCATTTCATTCTCCTTGAACGAACCGGTGACATGAGTGCTTATTCGTCTATCCTAAACCTACAACACTCCGTTGCTTTTATACTACCCCGCAATCCTTTTTTAAGATACCTACCGCTCGCTCGCGTGAAAATTTTCTTCTCTAACCAAATATGGTCTTGTTTACACTCTTTATGGGAAGATTCACCTCAGGACAGATTTTTCTACCCCAGATCCTTCGATTCCCTCCACTTTTTACTCCCCTATACTCCAGAGCGCTCCCCTAAGAAGTTTTCTGTTTTTCTGGGCTGCTCTTGTGAATATATGAAAGATCAGAAGCACTAGAAACAGCTGCATCAGTAAACTTCTGACGGATACTATCGAGAGTATGTTCCACTGCGCTCCAGTCAGGAGCATTGCGGATTCCATTCCAAGCACCAGGCCTGAATCTATCATCACCCACAGTATCTTCAAGATGTTTAGAACCTGCCTCTAAATCTAACAGTATTGCATCGTCGAAGAGTGGATACTGCACTCCGAGCTCACTACGTTCAAGTTTTTCGGCGCGAACACCAATGAGGCGAATAGCGCGTGTCGCATACTCCTGAGACTGCTCAGCAGAAAAGGCCAAAAGCCCCATCCCGCGCAGTGCAGCATGAGATGCCCGATAAATTTCCATACCTGAATCGCAAGAAACTGACAACGGCACAGATTTCGTATGAGTCTCAAATCCTTCATACCGAATTTTGAGGCTGAGAGAACCTGCCAGCTTACGTGCACGGCGCAAACGTATACCCACTTTAAACGAAAGCGAGCGCAAAGCATCTGTAATCTCATACCCCGACGTAGTATCAGTCCCGAATGTGTGCTCAGCGCCTATACTTTTCTCTTCACGATAGGGCACAACATCACGGCTATCGAGCCCACGAGATGTAGCCCAAAGGTGTTCTCCAGCAGCTCGTCCGAACCGTGCACGCAGCCAGCTTATGTCGAGTTCGCGTAAACCAGCAATTGTTGTAATACCGTATTTACCGAGGGCTGCAGCACTTTTAGACCCTACACCCCAGAGCTTTGAGACAGGAAGTGGATCTAAAAACTCACGGACTTTTGCGGGAGGAACCACCCATAGCCCGTTAGGTTTACTACCGGTCGAAGCCATCTTGGCAATAAGTTTATTGACGGAAATCCCTGCCGAGCTTGGTAGATGAAGTTCCTCCGCAATTCGTGAACGCACACGCTGAGCGATATCTACAGGACTCGTTCCATGGATAACTGCACCCGTGAGATCCACAAAAGCTTCGTCCACGCTTACCTGTTCTACCAACGGGCTTTCTGTACGCAAAATATCCATAACAGCCTGCGAATAATACCTATAGTTACCGCGAAGAGGCATGACCACAGCAGCAGGACATAGAGAAAGAGCTCGTGAAAGGGGCATACCAGAACGAACTCCATATATGCGAGCCTCATACGAGGAAGAACACACCACGGCGCGAGGCCCCTGTGGAGCAACGATGATAGGTGCACCCTGTAATTCGGGGCTCTCCAGAAGCTCCACATTAACGAAAAAAGCGTCCATATCAAGATGCATAACAACGCGCCCCTGCTGCTGGTTCATACCCCTCCTTCCCAATTCACAATATAATAGCATATATATTCTATAATTAGTACTTGTATTCTATATTATAGAAACCTCAGACCTTAGGAAGGTTATAATATTCGCAAATATCGACCGGTGCTTTACTCTAGAGGAGTATTCGCGCGCACTCCCCTAAGGAACACAAACATGGCAGAACAGCCGAAACCTGAAAATCTCAGCGACGGCGTTAAGTCTGAGCAAGAAGCTTACCTACGCGCAGTCGAAGCTACTATGTCAGAATTTTTCGCACAACAACGCACTCTGCTGACCGCTATATCTCACGATGCACTGCCCCTTCTTGAAGCTATCGAGTCGCTCTCTTCCGGGGGGAAACGTCTCCGGGCTCTTCTGAGCTATTGGGGATGGCGAGGCGCTGGAGGAGACTCCATACTCGAAGGATCGGCTCCTGCCCCTATTATTCGAGCAGGGGCTGCCCTTGAGCTCTTTCAATCAGCGGCTCTTATTCACGACGATATTATCGATCGCTCTGATACACGCCGCGGAAAGCCCTCAGTACATAAAAAGTTTGAAACACAGCACATCCAGAACTCATGGGTGGGCGATACTTTCAACTACGGACTAACCGGTGGAATCATCGCGGGCGATCTGTGCCTTTCGTGGTCGGAACAGATGTTCTCATCCATCGGAGAAGGTGCTTTATCCGGCACCGAAGCGCGAAACATCTTCGATACTATGCGTACCGAAGTTATGGCTGGCCAATACCTTGATGTGCTTTCCGAAGTTATTCCAGCAGAGGCTCCTGAGAACGCCCTCGCTCGTGCTCACCGTGTTATTCAATACAAATCCGCAAAGTACTCCTGTGAGCACCCACTCGTCTTAGGAGGGGCTTTAGCACTCACCGCAATCGCGCATCAAGACCACCCGATTCTTGGGAAATATCGTGCTTTCGGACTTCCGCTGGGAGAAGGATTTCAGCTTCGTGATGATGAACTTGGTGTCTTTGGAGAACCTGGCGCCACAGGCAAACCCGCCGGAGATGATATTCGTGAGGGAAAACGCACCGTTCTCATAGCGCTAACAACACAAAATATCTCTGCTGAAGACCGCAGGATGCTTGAAGGCGCCTTAGGGAACCCGGAACTCACGAACCAGCAAATCTCTAAAATCCGAGAGCTTATGATAGGCTCTGGGGCTCTAGAGCATGTCGAAGAGCTTATCGCTCAGAAGTCAGAAGCTGTAGATACTGCTCTTCATGCGCTGCCGGTATCCGAGCCGATACGCTGCGCGCTCAGCGCGATAGCGGCTAAGGCGCTGCACCGTAAAGCTTAGAGAGAATGGTGATGCGGCGCATCCAAGCTGTTAGATGCGCCGCATAACTATATATTTTTCGGGTACCGTTGGAACTCGATCTTGATAAAAACTCTTCTTAGTTTTGTTCTACCAGGCAAGCGCCTGTGCGCGACGGCGGATCTCTGTCTTGCGTCCGTCTTTCAAAGCATCAATAGGGCGCCCAGGAAGAGAGTCATCATCCGTGTATAGCCAGACGATTGCTTCTTCATCGCTGAACCCTGAGTCTTTGAGTACGACTAGAGTTCCCTTTAAAGATTCCAAGACGCGGTTCCCGTTCAAAAAGAGTGCGGGGACTTTACGCACGTTGGTTTCGGGATCACGCAAGGCTATCAAAGACCCGTCAGAAAGAAGATTATGTATGCGAGTGATCTTCAGATCGAGGATCTCAGCGATCTCTGGAATAGTGACCCACTCGCCTACAAGGGCAAAGGTCTGAGCAATATTTTCGTTAGTCACCCTTTAAGAGTGCCAGAGAGCCTAATCAATTACCACTTATTCCGTACCGCAAGCTGGTGTGTTGCAAGTAGCGTGCTCATCTAGCCTACGACTAAATCACAGGTATACACCTTTCCTGAAAGTCTGCTGAGGGTTGGGTTCCGACATGACGAATAGGGTCGCATCATTCAAATGCATCGCCTAAAATTTTTATCACTATGAGTCATACTCCACAGCCCAATTCCGGTTCCTCTGTACCCGGTCCTGCTCCCCAGACGAATCATAAGCAGCCGCTGCGGTTAACCGGTCAAGTGCTCGAAAAGCACTACCTCATGGGACGAATGATAGCCCGCGGAGGCATGAGTGAAGTCTATTACGCTTCTGACTTGTGGTCGAATAATCCCGTAGCTATTAAAGTGCTTACGCCCGAACTTGCCGAACAAGCGGAGAACAGGCAAAAATTCCATCGTGAGGAAAGCTCTCTGCGTAAAATTGGCGGGGGTCACACAGTAGGTGTGTTGTCTTCAGGTACCGAGTATCTTCAGGGGCAGCGCATTATGTATATCGCTTTGGAGTACGTTTATGGGTGTACGCTCAGCCAGCTCCTTCGCTCTCGCCAAGCGCTGTCTATGGGGGAAGGTCTTGAAATTTTGCTTCCCGTTGTTGAGGGGCTTTCAGAGGTGCATGCGCATCGGTATGTTCACCTCGATATGAAGCCGGGGAATATTCTTTTAGATACTCAGCGGCGCATTAAGTTAGCAGATTTTGGTCTTACGCGCCGCAATGACCAATATGACTCTGGGGTTCTTATGGGTACCCCCGCCTATGTGGCGCCTGAAATTTTAGACCCGCAAGGACGTGTTGGTGCTCCAGCGGATATTTTTGCGCTGGGCGTTATGATGTACCGTATTTTCTCCGGTCGTTTACCGTTTACCGGTTTACACAACGATCAACAGGTTCTCTACCACAACGCCAACATTGAGATGCCTCCAATTACGGAAGTAGCTCCGGGAATCGACCCCGATATAGCGGGGATTATCAGGTGGTGCACACGTAAACAAGCGGATGCACGCCCCGAGGACGCCACGGAACTTTTCACTGCTTTATCCGAGATAGCCCAGCGGATGAATCCTAAAGATCGTGCATGGCGTTCCCCGCATCTTGAGCCTCCCGAGTTTGCACTTTGGGATGAGGTGGGTGATATTGCTGAGCGCAGCGGCATGGCGCAAATGGTGCGTGATACTCCTATTAGCGCGTACGGCAGCGCGGTAGATTTGATTCTCGACGTAGATGCAGAGAATTCGGTAATTGACGATTTCGGTGTCCCTCTCTCCCCTGCTGTCCATGAACAAGGGCATATCGGTATTGGTCCAGAACCACATGGTCCCGACGAGAGCCTAATATCTCCCCCATCTTCAACCCCTAGTGCACCAGCAAATCTCCATAACGCGCTACAACCAGAGCCATCGCCAGTACCACGATCAGAATCACCTTCCACTCAGCACGTTCCTCAGCAAGAAAAGTCTATGTCCAAAGAGCAGCTGGATGATGAATCGTTCTCTGCCTATGCAGATCCGCAACGAATATATGATCGCCGGAATTCAAGTGTTCCTGTCCAAGCAAACCAGGAGCAAAATTCCTCTCTAGACTCTGAACAAAGCTGGATTTCTCAAACGCAGGAGCGCGAACGTCGGCACATTCTTGATCCTCGATTCCCTACCGAGTCTCTTGCCGAGCCACCTTCAGCTACAGCGTGGAGCCTCGCCGCATTAGTGGTGGTCGTTCTCTTTATGGCGGCTGGTTTTACGGGCTGGATGCTCGCCACATCAGTGCTGCAGGCCGCCTGGTGGCAAGATTTTTCCAGGCTTTTCGGCGGATTATAGAGTAATCCTATATGCGAAGGTCGCATAGAAACTCTGTAAAGTTCTATGCGACCTTCAGCATAAAGCTAAAACTAGATTGCTTATCGGTTCCTGAGATACTCGGATACCAAGAACGCGATTTCAAGCGACTGCGAGTGATTCAGCCGGGGATCGCAAAGAGATTCATAACGATCAGCTAGGGCTTCTTCATCAATAGCGTCTGAGCCACCTAGGCATTCAGTAACGTCATCCCCGGTCATCTCAACGTGAATACCGCCAGGGAATGAGCCGAGAGCATCATGTACCTCGAAGAAACCGCGAACTTCATCGAGTACATCATCAAAACGGCGGGTCTTATAGCCAGAAGGAACGGAAATTGTATTACCGTGCATAGGATCGGTTACCCAGATAACCTGTGCACCAGCAGCTTGTACCCCTGCGACGATAGGAGGCAGCTTCTCTCGAATATTCTTAGCCCCCATACGGGTAATAAAAGTGAGGCGACCGGGTTCACGATTCGGGTCAAGTTTATCGATAAGGGCCAGTGCATCTTCAGCGGTGGTTGTGGGACCGAGTTTTACACCGATGGGGTTACGCACTTTAGAGAGGAAATCCACGTGCGCATCATCAATCCCACGAGTTCGCTCACCAATCCACAAGAAATGGGCTGAGGTGTCATAGGGCAAGTCGGTTCGTGAATCGATGCGAGTGAGGGACCTTTCATAGTCAAGGACTAAAGCCTCATGCCCCACATACATATCGGTAGTTTTGAGCGCATCAAAATCAACCCCACAGGCTTCCATGAATTTGAGGGCGCGGCCGATTTCATCAGCTGTTTGTTCGTATCGCTCATGCGCTGGGTTTGAAGTAAACCCGCGGTTCCATTGATGTACCGCGCGTAGATCTGCAAAGCCACCTTTTGTAAAAGCACGCACAAGGTTAAGGGTGGCGGAACTGGTGTGGTAGCCGCGCAGCATACGTTTAGGATCATGCTCACGAGCTTCAGGCGTGAACTCAAAACCGTTGACGGTTTCGCCCCGGAAGGAAGGCAAAGTAACATCGCCACGTGTTTCCGTATCCGAGGAACGTGGCTTTGAGAACTGGCCAGCCATACGACCCATCTTCACCACAGGCATCGAAGCGCCGTAGGTAAGAACCGCCGCCATCTGGAGAAGAGTTTTGATGCGACCAGAGATTTTGTAGGCTGTGGCACCTTCAAAAGTTTCGGCACAGTCACCGCCCTGTAGCAAGAACGCACGTCCTTCGGCTACTTCCGCCAGCTGTTCGCGCATAGAATCTACCTCACCAGCAAAAACTAGCGGGGGCAGAGAGCTCAGCTCGGCAACAGTTGCGTCAAAATCAGCGTGATTTGCCCATGTAGGCTGCTGATCTATATGCAGATTCCGCCAGGTATCCAACCCGTAATCTGCGCCAAGCTGGTGGTTATGGTTCGCGTTGCTCATGGGTGTGTACTCCAGAATTTCTGTATGGTTCAGCACGCTGACGCGGCGTTACAAGGATAAAGATTATTGTACCTTCCTAAAATGCCGTATCTGAGCATATGGCGCAGTCTTAGATAAGTTTATGGGCACTCTGCACACAGACGGTTTACAGCCTGTTCGGCGGTTAAGCTGTCGGACGCCATGAGTTTTTTCACCGCATCCGCGTACACATCAACATATTCTTGCCCGCTAAGCTCACGAATAGCTACACCTACACGATCCGCAATCTCACGCTGTACGGAGAAAAGATGCGCTTCGTGACTTCTGCTGGAGAAATCTAGCGGCTTTCCAAAAATTGTACGAATCGTTATCTTTTGTCCGCGATTGTGCAGGTGCGGCCTGTTTGTTCCCAGCGGCTGCACCAGGTCCGTACCAATCTGCCCTACTGGTACGACGGAAACTCCAGATTCAAGGGCTAATCTTGCTACTCCAACTTTGGGACGGTAGCCACGCCCGTCAGGACTGCGGGTGCCTTCGGGATAGATCCCCAGTATGCCGCCTGATTCTAGCACCCGAAGGCCTCTGGCAAGAGATTCTTGACTTTTGACCCCACCGGAACGATCCATCGGAAGCTGACCCATGCTTGTAAAAAATTTAGCCATAGCGCGACCTTTGACACCGGATGTTGTGAAGTAATCACTTTTCGCCAAGAAATTAATAGGGCGATCGAGCGCAAGAGGTATAAAAACTGAATCGCAAAATGCTAGGTGGTTACTTGCAATAATGACCGGTCCCTGGGGTATGTTCTCAAGCCCGATAATCTCATGCCGATAGAGACTATGCAGAATGGGCGTACTAAGAAATTTGAGGGTGCTGTAGGCGAGGGTCATAGCTCTTCCGTCATAAAACAATAAATGCGGGATAGGCACGCGTACCCGTATATGACGGATGTGGTTAGCGAGCACATATCACGAGAGGACGGCAACAATGCGAAACCTCTACGTGATTAGATTGTAACGGTTTTAGCAGTACCGTGCCGAAATCCCCTCTTTCCCGACGCCGAGGTGACTTTTGTCTGATAGTTATCTGTGAATATTATCGTTTTCGCGCTCTTAGCGTAGCTCAGACGGTGTTATCCCAGAGCTGTAGGTAATAATTGACCACGAACCTATTTCAACTCTTGAACGGTTCCAAGTCTCAAAGTGAGAGTGTACTGTTGAAAGGATGCCATGAGTATTTTCGAGAATGCAGGTGAACCGTTTCGCCGCATCCGCCGTCAGGCACGTCAGCGTCGTGAGCTTGCCATCCAGCCCTCAATAATGCGTGCGCAAAGCTCTTTAGAGTCGGAGTTCAACCACGATCCTATTTCCCATCCGGCTGACCGTGAACTCTATGAGGGTGATGTTGGCATTCTCATCATTCATGGCTTCACAGGATCCCCGCACAGTATGCGACCTATAGCAGATCACTTTATTAAGCTCGGCTACCCTGTTGAGATGCCTCGTCTTGCTGGGCATGGCACACACTGGCGAGACATGGTGGCGACCGAGTATAAAGAGTGGGTTGACGGTGTCGAAGAAGGATATTGGAAACTCCTCAATGCAGGCTATCGGGTTATCGTAATCGGTATTTCTATGGGCGGGTGCATTGCTGCCAATTTAGCGGCTCGGCATGATGTTCTAGGCATGGTGCTCATTAACCCCTATTTTGTGGATGTAAACCCCATGATGAAAGTGGCACACCGAGTTGCCCCTATATTTCCTTCGCTCAAATCTGTGGGATCTGACATTGCCCGTCCTGGAGTTGATGAAGGTGCATATCCGCGAACTCCTACCGTTTCTGTACGGCAGCTTCACCTT
Organism: Rothia sp. HMSC058E10; assembly: GCF_001809415.1. NCBI lineage: Bacteria > Bacillati > Actinomycetota > Actinomycetes > Micrococcales > Micrococcaceae > Rothia > Rothia sp. HMSC058E10. Next base: position 118,160 of record NZ_KV797641.1, read on the forward strand.
TTGGGCCGAGAGACTCGTGAGCTGATACCCTTGCTACGAGCTCCGGTGCTTTATCTGCGTTCCCTTCATGATCATGTTGTCTCAGATAGTTCGCACCGCTATTTTCTAGAACACTGCTCAGCACCGGTAAACTTTAAATGGTTGACTCACAGTTACCATGTGCCGACTCTAGACTACGACGCGGAACTTGTCTTATCCGTGATACAAGATTTTGTCGTTGACTGTGAAGCATAATCCAAGCTACAGCGTTGAAAGGCCTTGTATGCAAATTGTCTCCGTACCCGCAGAAGCTATGGTAGATCCAGCGTTGAATCTCACCAGTATTGTGGAACGCCATGCCTCCGACACCTCAAATCCAGTGCTGTATCGGTGGCAGATGTCGCCTGGCAATTGGCAGGACATTCACGCACATCAGTTTCATGACATGGTGGTTTCTGTAGCCAAGGGACTCATTGCGCATGGCGTTAAACCTGGTGATCGCATAGGTATTATGAGCCGCACCCGCTTTGAGTGGGCTTTAATAGATTTTGCTATCTGGTATGCCGGAGCCATATCGGTACCTATCTACGAGACGAACGCACCCGCACAAGTTGCCTGGGCCTTATCGCATTCTGAGGCACAAGCAATTTTTGTGGAGAACGATAAACTGGTTCAGATTACTGATAAGGCGCATAAATTTCACCCGCTCAATATTAAAAATCGTTGGGTCATTGAAAATGGGGATTTGGATATGCTCATCAGAGCAGGTTTAGACGTCTCCGATGCCGAACTTGAAGCGGCACGCACACATGCCCATGCCGATTCGCTTGCAACCATCGTCTACACGTCTGGAACAACAGGTAAGCCTAAAGGATGTGCGCTCACGCACGGAAACTTTCTTAATTTGAGTCTTAACACGCGCATCGCGGAGCCGGAGATCGCTAATCCGCGTAGTTCTTCCCTTATTTTCTTACCTTTAGCGCATGTTCTGGCAAGGTTTATTCAGGTTCTTGCTTTGGATTCCGGGGTTGTTGTTGGGCACTCCCCTACCATCAAGAATCTTGCGGCTGATCTGGATAGTTTTAAGCCCACCATGTTGCTGGTGGTACCGCGTGTCTTTGAAAAGATTTATGAGGGAGCATTGGCTAAGGCGGCTCGTGGCGGAACCATAAACGAAAATCTTTTTAAGCGAGCGGTTAAGGTCGCCATCGCTTGGTCTGAGGCTAAAGTTTCTGGACGACTCCCCCTCAAGTTGGCGGCACAATATGCACTCTACGATAAGCTAGTTTACACAAAATTGCGTGCCGCTATGGGTGGTAAATTACGTTACGCAGTCTGCGGAGGCGGGCCTCTCTCCCCACGGTTGAATCATTTCTACCATGCGGTAGGAGTCCGAGTGGTTGAGGGTTATGGTCTCACGGAAACATGTGCGCCGATTGCTGCCGGGCGCATCAGCAATTTTCAGATCGGGGCTATTGGTCCGCTCCTGCCAGGTTCTCAAGGCCGTCTTGCCGAAGATGGCGAGCTTGAACTGCGTGGAATCGGCGTGATGAAGGAATACTACAAAAATCCCGCTGAAAATGCCCAGTCTTTCACTGACGATGGATGGTTCAAGAGCGGTGATCTAGCCCGTTTCGATGATCAAGGGCTCCTCAAAATTGTGGGGCGCAAAAAAGAAATCATCGTGACGGCCGGGGGCAAGAATGTTATTCCGGGCACTGCGGAGAACCATCTACGAACTTCTCCCTTGGTATCTCAGGCTATGCTCGTGGGAGACCAGAAACCCTTTATTGCGGCTTTGGTTACTCTCGATCCCGATACTCTCCCCGATCAGCTTGAGCATTTGGGGCTTCCGCGTTCCCTTTCTATGCCAGAGGCCGCCGTGCATCCTGCCGTGCGCGCCGCGATCCAGCGCATTATTGATGAGGCTAATCAACTGGTATCTCGTGCAGAAGCTATTCGCGAATTCCGCATTATGGGTAAGGATTTGACGGAGGCGGACGGCTATTTAACACCTTCTCAAAAGCTCAAACGGGCTAAGATTCTGCAGGATTTTTCTGCTTATGTGGATGACATCTATAGCCGTGTTTCGGAAAGCGCTAATAATAAACTCGAACGTCTGCAAAGCTACGCCGAGCAAGCTTCTGATAGGCTCCAAGAGTTCAAAACAGAGAAGACAGAAAAACTTCATGATCTGAAGGTTGAAGCGACTGAACGTCTTGAAGAGTTTAAAGGGCAAGCGGCGGAAAAGTTATCTCAGCATCAGCCAGTCCGAGCCACACCTTCAGATAAAGAGCGTACATACCCTGATGGTAAAGAGCACGTGCACGGAGATTCAGAACAACAAAAAGCTCCACGAATCTCTTCGGAAGAATCGTAGCTCTTGAATGCGAAAAGAGGCTAAAAGCTGTGGGGTTCTCACCAAGGTTGGGGAGGGCCCCACAGCTTTATATATGAAAACTAGTTATCTACATCTAGCCCAAGAAGAGCATTTTCTATAACTTCAGTCAGAGCAGGGTGAATCCAATACTGACCACGGGCCATGTCTTTCACGCCTAACCCGAAGCTCATGGCTTGAATAAGCGGCTGGATCAACACTGAGGCTTCTTCCCCTACAAGGTGAGCGCCTAAGAGCTGTCCCGTGTCTTTGCGGGCAATAAGTTTCGCCAATCCCACGGAATCTTCCATAGCCCATCCATAAGCGGTATCGCCGTAGTTCTGGCTCTTCACCGTAACTTCGAAGCCCTCACGCTCTCCCAGCTTCCGGGCGTTCTCTTCTGAGAGTCCCACAGTTGCTATCTGCGGATTACTGAAAACCGCAGCAGGGACAAAACGATGATCGCTGGCAACGAAGCTATCGGAGTGGCTGAGGTTATGTTGAACGGTCCGTGCCTCATGGTTCGCCACATGCTTGAGTTGGAATGGCGAGGAGACATCACCTAGCGCGAATACTCCAGGTACGGGAGAACCGTTATACAGTACGCGCTGGTATTTATCAGTTCCAATAAACCCGCGGCTATCGACGTCAAAGAAACTGGATGCTTTAAGAGTATCGCTATTGGAGCGGCGACCAGTTGCGGCAAGTACAATATCCGCAACAATCTCCTCTACCTCACCATTGTGTTCAACCACAACGGTAACGGTTCCATCGCCATTCTCGCGGATTTCGACAAGAGAGCGTTCCAGGAGAATGTTCCACTGGTGAGATGCTGCTTCTACGAACCTGTCTACAACTTCTACATCTACCTCACGGAGAATACGGTTAGAACGGACCATCTGATAGACCTGTGCCCCCAAAGCAGAGAATACGTGTGAGAACTCAGCAGCGACAACCCCGCCACCAAGCACTACAAGACGTTTAGGGAGCTCCTCCAAACGCATAATCGTGTCGTTTGTATGAACCTGTGGTAAGTCAATACCGGGAACCGCCGGAAGAACCGCCCGCGAACCCGCAGCAATTACAACCTGGCGACCGTAAAGTTTCTGCCCGGACTCTGTCTGCACTGTGTGAGCATCAACAAAATGAGCGTATTCGGGGTAGTAATCCACATTAGGTAGACCAGCGCGCCAGTCACGCCCACCAGCAGAAATTTTATCGATGCGCTGAGGGAAAATACGATCGCGTATCTGTGCCCAGTTAATTGCAGTAATTTCAGCCTCAATGCCTAACTTATTGAGCTCACGTGCTTTCTGCGCAGTAGTTGCCGGGTACACAAACATTTTCGTGGGGATGCACCCAACGTTCAGGCATGTTCCGCCAAAAGTACCGCCGTCTATAAGCGCTACTTTTTTGGTATCCCATTCCGGTCCTATCAGGGTGTTCCCCGATCCCGAACCGATGACGATAAGGTCGTACTGTGCTACGCCATCAATAATTTCGAGCTCTTTGATACTCATAGTCCCTCACCTGCAATAAAAATTACTTGAGTCTTAATACGAACAATACAACGCTGCACCCCAGATTTTATTCCGGGGTGCAGGCAGGCAACCAATTACTTAGGTTCTACAGTGCTGCCATGAGTCCGGCAAGCAGACGTGTAAATCGTATGGAGGGCTCCACAGCTTCTTCGTCGGGCCAGAAGTGAATCGGATGTGCTGCCCCAAGAGCACGTTGAATAACAGCTTCCTCGTTGAACGTAGGCTCAGCAACAAGCTGCCCGAAGAGTGCCTTCAATTCTTCATACCGATAGCTGTGCTCGGGATCGTCGGCACGTAATTTATTCACGACAACGGCAGCAGCCTCAACAGAACTATTCTCGTCCTTCTGGAACCTAACAATCGCACGGAGGGTACGCTCAGTACCCGCCACGGAGAAAAGTGAAGGCTCCGCAATCGAAAGCACTCGCTGGCTTGCACCCCATCCAGTTGCTGTAAGGGTCCCTAAAAACGGTGGGCAGTCGATGAGGACTAGGTCGTATGTGCTCCCAGTATTTTCGATAAGGTTCTGCAACCGTTCAATGAAGGGCGCGGGCTCTTTCGTATCGAGAAGAGCCGAACGTGCCGAACCACGAGCTACATGAATTTCGCCGCCCTCTATAGGAGTGCTCGTGAGTAGCGTAGGTGTACCCACCAGGCTATTCCAAGCTGACGGGCTCACAAGGCGGGTGAGCGCATCGGTGTCATGGGTAAGCAGGATAGAGGCAATGTCCGGGCACCCGCCTTCCGCGGCAAGTCCGGTACTAGCGTCCCCATGGGGATCGAGATCTATGACAAGGGTTTTGAGCCCACCGTGCAACGCTGCTGATGCAAGACCTAACACAATGGAGGTCTTACCCACGCCACCTTTGAGGCTACTAACACTGACAATTCTAGGCATGGCGCTCCGAAGTTATAAGTTCAACAATTGAATGAGTGCACTCTTATTTTATCGAAATTACTTGCGTTCGATAACTCTCGATCGCAAGTTTTCCCAATAATCTTTACACTCGTGTATATCACGCATATGTGGTGCCACAGCGTATGTCTTTAAAACCACTCTACTAGAGTATTGAGGTTTTAGTGCACGTCAGGCTTTACGGGCGCGGCGTGCGGCAAGTTCGTCTTCCGCGTCCGATACCGTCTGCATCTCTTCACTAGGTTGCCCATTCAGATTCGCTTCGATCTCACGCCAGACTCGCCCAATAGCAATTCCGAAGACACCTTGGCCAGCCTGTACGAGATCAATAACTTCGCTCGGCGACGTACACTCATAAACAGTGGTTCCATCGCTCATCAGGGTGATTCCTGCAAGATCCTCGATCCCCCGAGTATGAAGATGGTCAATAGAGGTACGAATCTGTTGTAAAGATACTCCGGTATCGAGAAGGCGCTTAACGATCTTGAGAACCAATACATCGCGGAAACTATAGAGCCGTTGAGTCCCAGACCCTGAGGCGGAGCGCACAGTAGGCACCACAAGCTCCGTACGAGCCCAGTAGTCAAGCTGCCGATAGCTAATCCCGGCAGCTTTCCTGGCAACAGACCCGCGGTACCCTAGGTTCTCGTCGACGATTGATACAGGATCTTTAAAAAGAACCCCCTGTTCACCACGCGGAGGTGGTGCCATCGGAAGAAGAACTTCAAACCCTTCTAACTGCTCGGCTGTACCATGCATATCATGGTAAGCCTCAGAAGAACGAGATCCAGTTTTTGAGGTATTCCCTGGTGTGGTCTTGTCACCGACGCTATATCGCGCCATTGGCAATACCTCCTTCTTATCCGATGTCCGTAGCCGAACGGGTTACTTCTGTTTGTTATCCTACCTTGTTACCCGTTCAAATGCACGGAAATACCGGGCACTAAGCTCCAGCAGTTTTTACACGTTTAGAGAGCAAATACATTACGGGATAAAAAGAGGAACCGCGCCTTCTGAAAGCTACGGCAGCCTTTATAGTTTAACCTATCTCTCCCTTTAGCATAAAACTTGCACATCTTCAGGGTGGGAGTCGAGCTTTAGTAGATTATTCTCCGCCCATACAACGTCTAAGCGCGCCTAGAATACGGTCATGGAAACATGTAAACCCTACTCATATTGAGCACTATATCCGCAACAAACCTTAAAAAAATGGATGCGCAAAAGCGATCAACTTTCACGCATCCAACGCTGAGATTGAGTGATATTTTTCTTGGCAGGACTAGCCCCTACTTCGTAGACAGACGCAGAAGCCAGCGCAAGTTTCTAACTACATGCGTACGGAAAGTCCTAGTTATACGTCGGCATTGCCGACTCTACAAGGGTTGCATGCAGCTGCAGACAAAGTTTGCGAATCTTATCGGCTCGCTCTTGAGCCTGCGTCTGCGAAGCTGCGTCACGGCGCGAAGCTAAAGGAGCTACCGCGATCTCAACAAGAGAGATTTCACGGTCTGCTGCAGATTTGAAAGCTCTCAGATGACGGGGCTGAATGCCATGTCCCATAAGTTCAGCGCTAGCTCGGGCAATAAGCACATCATATTCAGTATATTTCGCATCTGCCTCGTCATCCAGAAGGCCGAAGTCAATAAGCTCACGAATAAGCTCAACGGGCGCACCCGAGTACTCTGCGAGTTCACGAATACTGTATGTGCGCCCTTCCGCAACGTTGGTGGATCCCAAAACCTGGTCCAACATCTCGTCCGAAACGGGTGCAGGTACAGAGTTAATGGCGCGACCCGCCTCAAGATCGTCAAGATGCTGACGAATAACCTTGAGCGGCATATAGTAGTCGCGTTGCATCGTCAAGATATACCGCAGGCGCTCGATGTCGGTTTGAGAGTACTTTCGATACCCAGTATCGGTACGTTTGGGGTGGACCAAACCACGCTCCTCCAAAAAACGAATCTTAGAGGCGCTGATCCCTGGAAAATCAAGATCCAGTTGACTTAAAACCTGTCCTATAGTGCGGCTCTTAATATCTCGGGGGTCACGACTATCTTTGCCACGTTCAGCGCTCTCTACTAGAGCCTCTGCCCGAGCGAGATTGTCATCAATGCGGGAGTTCATAGTATTCCTTTGAGAAATTGTGCTCGTCAAAGCCACGCCGATGCGCAGACCGCCTCGGCGTGCTGCATAGTACCTAATCGGCTTCTTCGCAGACGGCGTTACTTGTTCTTTTGTATTATGAGTGAGTGAGGTTCAGATAATTTATCACAAAATGATAAACACTGAACCTTTGAGTCAATCTTATAGTGTTCCGTCTCAGAATTCCATTAGAAAACCGCCGAATAACGGCATTTTCGATGCCGAAAGATTACAAAACTTTAACTATCAAGTAGTAAAACAATACCAATTCATCCAAAAACCCTTATTTTTCCATACGACATATAAGTATAGGTATTGATAATTTTTTAGAATTATTTGTATTTATTTTTCGTCACATTTTACAAAATTATCCGGTGATTACCGTCTTTTCGACGGTAATCACCGGATATCTATCCTACGCCTAGGTACCGGTAATTAGTCCAGCTCAGCCTGATAGGCCTCCGCCGAAAGAAGCTTTGCCACATCATCAGCACTTTCAGGACGAAGTTCGATAAGCCAGCCCTCACCGTAAGGATCGGAGTTCACCTGTGCGGGGTCATCAGCCAGCGCCTCATTGACGGCGACAACCTCACCGGCAACTGGTGACAGAAGATCGGATACGGACTTAGTGGACTCAATCTCGCCAAAGCTACCCTCAGCATCGAGGGAGTCACCGACAGAGGGCAGGTCTACATAAACCACGTCACCCAGCGCATCCTGCGCATGATCGGTAATACCGACGCGAACAGTACCTTCAGCCGAAAGGGGGGAAACCCACTCATGATCAGATGTGTACAGAAGTTCTGCGGGAACGTTGCTCATAGCAGCGATTTCCTTTCAGTGTGTTCTTGCTACGCACGGTTCTGTGCGAACCTCTCACGGTGTGGGACACGAGAGGCAATACACAAATTATCTCATAGATACGTAATGTTGAGCACGTTTTTTCCGAATCGTGTCATGGGTTCTCAGAAGTAATTTCCGTAAGGTTAAGATGTGCCTCGCAAATTTCACACACATTGAAAATCAGACAGAATATAGTGAGATGCCTCGCCTCTACGTATAGCAGAGACGAGGCATCTCATTCTATTTAGCCCAACTCAGGCTAGAACCTCACTTATCGAGAGGAGATAACACTCTCTGAGAAGGGGTTCGGGTTACCGAAGCGGTGTGCGGTAATCGAAACGGCCTGTTCACGCAGGAAGGGGAGCATCTCGATACGACCAGCCTCGGTCACGGGGTGGAAGTACACAGCAACATCGGGACGACCACCCAAGGCCGTGTACACGGACTTGACGTCATCACCGATGTAACGGATACGAGTACCTTCAAGCGGAGTACCAGCCAGAGCGCGAACCGGAGTCTTAGCGTTAGAAGCCAAGTATGTGCGCCATGCTTCATCGGATTCGACCAGATACTTGATGCCTTTGTTTTCGAGAATACCGCGTACAGCGACCGGCAGATCCTTGCCCACAGACAGAGCCATCGGCGCACCCGCAGCCAAGCCAGCAAGAACCACACGAACAGCATCTGCCACAGAGGCGGATTCGTCAGCACGTACCAGAACCTGAGTGGGAACGTAACGCAGAATGTTACGTTCAACGCCAAGCTTCGAGGGATCGTAGCCGTAACCAAACTCACTCTCCCAAGCCTCAGCATCCGAGGATGCCGAACGGGTCAGGAAGGCGAAATCTTCTGCGGTGCACAAATCGGCATTATCTGCTGTTGCCAGAACTTCACGTACAGCAACTGACTGAGGAACAGCGGTTGCGGTAGCCTCGGTGCGTTCCCAGTCGGACAGTGCAATGAGATAGCTAGGACCGCCTGCCTTGGTACCAGAACCAACAGTGGATTTCTTCCAGCCACCGAAGGGCTGACGGCGGACGATAGCGCCGGTAATACCACGGTTCACATAGACGTTACCTGCCTGCACCTTGGAGAGCCAGAGCTCAAGCTCCTCTGCATCCAGCGAATGCAGACCAGCGGTGAGGCCGTAATCCGGTGCGTTCTGAAGCTCAATAGCTTCTTCCAAAGTATCCGCGGTCATGATGCCCAGGATCGGACCAAAATACTCGGTCATATGGTACTCAGATCCAGGCTTAACACCTTCACGAACACCGGGGCTCCATAGGCGACCGGTATCGTCAAGTTCCTTAGGCTGAATGAGCCAGCGCTCCCCCGGCCCTAGAGTAGTCAAACCACGCAGAAGCTTCTCTTCAGGCTTCTGTGCAACAGGCCCCATCTGAGCTTCAATATCCTGCGGATGTGCCACGTGCAGAGAGTTGACGGAGTCAAGAAGCTGACGACGGAAACGCTCGGACTGTGCGGCAGCGCCTACCAAAATGACGGTAGAACCTGCGGAGCACTTCTGACCTGCGTGTCCAAATGCCGAGTATACAACATCCTTGACAGCAAGATCGATGTCAGCGTTGGGGGTCACGATGATAGAGTTTTTACCAGAGGTCTCACCAAATAGCGGAAGATCATCGCGCCAGGAACGGAAGAGTTCTGCCGTCTCGTAACCACCGGTGAGGATCAGACGATCAACCTCGGGGTGAGAGATCAAAACCTTGCCAGCCTCACGGTCAACAACCTTGACGAGCTTCAGAACATCCTTGGGAACGCCTGCTTTCCACATGATCTCAGCAATCAGAGCACCAGTACGTGCAGTAATAGTTGCAGGCTTGAAGATAACAGCCGAACCTGCAGCCAGACCGGCAAGAACACCACCGGCGGGAATAGCCGTCGGGAAGTTCCACGGCGGAACAACCACAGTCAAATCAACCGACTGCACCTGAGCACCGTCAATCTTTTCTAAGTCTTCAGCAAGCATTGCGTAGTAGTAGGCAAAGTCGATAGCTTCAGAAACCTCGGTATCACCTTGATCCAGAGTCTTGCCAGCCTCAGCAGCCATAACTTCCAGAAGCTCGGCACGGTGCAGGGCGATTTCCTTACCAACGTTACGCAGTACAGCAGCACGCTCAGCGCCGGAGAGACGACCCCAAACCTTACCCGATGCTTCAGCATCAGCAACAAGCTGTTCAGCCTCAGCGACAGAAGTTAGCTCGTTTTCCTTCAAAGTAGCAATACCGATTTGAGTGGTCTTGGAACGCTCAAGGATTGCTCGGCCCCACTCACGGTTGCCAGACAGCGATGGGTCGGTATCGGGTGTGTTCTCAAAACGACCTGCGGGCACGAAGACGTTATCTGCGTTCTCAGTCTGACGGTTCTGATGGCGTTTGCCTTCCGGAACCTCATCAGTGACCGAGTTCAGTGAGCGCATAAAGCGGTCTTCTTCGCGCTTGAAGATTTCTTCGTCAGTTGCGAGATCAAAAATACCCGACATGAAGTTTTCGGAAGATGCGTTCTCTTCTAGGCGACGAATCAGGTATGCAATAGCAACGTCGAATTCCTTGGGGTTCACCACGGGCACATACAGAAGCAGGTGTCCCACACGACGGCGAATGATTTCTGCCTGCTGCTCGGCCATGCCGATCAGCATCTCGAACTCCACGCGATCCTTAACGCCACGGTCTTCAGCCAAAAGCAGAGCAAACGCAACGTCAAAGAGGTTGTGCCCGGCAACGCCTAGACGGATGTTCTTTGCGTGCTCGGGACGCAGTGCGTAATCAAGGATGCGCTTGTAGTTGGTGTCTGCAGCCTGCTTGGTGTCCCAGGTGGTAACAGGCCAACCATGCATAACACCTTCCACGATTTCCATGGAGAGGTTGGCGCCTTTAACCAGACGAACCTTGATGGAAGAACCGCCGTTAGCAACGCGCTCCGCTGCCCATGCCTGCAACCGCTGCATTGCGGCGAGAGTATCGGGCAGGTATGCCTGAAGCACGATGCCTGCTTCAAGATCCTTGAGATGAGGCTGATCCAGGATCTTGGTAAAGACCTCAATGGTCATATCGAGGTCTTTGTACTCTTCCATGTCCAGGTTAATGAACTTCTTGGGGGAAGAGGATGCGGCCAGCTCATACAGCGGAGTCAAACGTCGAACTGCTTCTTCGACAACTTCGTCAAATGCCCAGTGCTGATGAGGACCAGAGACAGCAGATACCTTAATAGAAACATAATCAACGTCGTCACGAGCGAGCAGACGCTTAGTCTCAGAGAGGCGATGCTCGGCTTCATTATCACCCAGCACTGCCTCACCCAGCAGGTTAACGTTCAAACGGTTACCACTCTTGGTAAGTTCTGCGATGGCATCTCCCAGTTTCTCTTCGGAAGCATCGACGATCAGGTGACCTACCATTTCGCGCAATACGCGACGCGCCACAGGAACGGTAGGCCACGACATCTTACCGGCCAGCTTGCCGCCGAAGCCAACGGCGGACTTCATGTACCACGGCAAGAAGGAAGGAGCTAGACCAGAAATACGAGATAGGTTACGACCCGAAACGTTGTCGTCCTCAGGGCGAATGACGCCATCGACAAATCCAACGGTAAAGGGCAGACCCTTTGGGTCTTTCAAAACACCAGCCAGTTGCTTGGCAGCATAAGTTGGCTTAATGGACTGAGACTCAGTCACCCATTGACGAACGAGTGCACGAGCGTCCTGAGCCAATTTCTGGTAATGCTCAGATGCGAAAGGATGCGTCATCCTTGACTCCTAACTAACTACGGTGTGCTATAAGCACACGAAGCGTATTGATGTCTCTATTTCACCACAAAAGGGTATTGAATACCTCATTAGAAAAACTGAATGTTTTTGCCAATAATATTTTAGAATATCTAAATATTTTTGGCGGCCACAAATCCCCACTAAGCCCCATGAAATAGGCGGAAGGGCCTGAGCGCACTACAAGCCAAACAACTACCATCCAACCCCACCTCATCCAACATTCAACAAGCACTTTAAATCTTAAAGATTTGCGGCCTTAAACCCGACTTGTTTGCAAACAAAATACAGTACTTAATGTTGGACAAAACGAACAGAGTTCATCTATTACAAGAGAATGACATCCCAAAATGTTTATGAAAACTTTATCGTTGCGTCCGTCGTTTCTGCGACACAGAAAGTACCTATTTCGATACCATGAAGAAAAGCTTAAGGTGGTTTAAGATACCGCATCAGGCAACCTAGTACTCCGCAAAATGAGGGGCAGCAAGACCTATGCGAACAGCGCATCCTTATTCCACTAAACCAACCACGACCGCGCTAATTTAAGGAGACTTTATGTCTGTATCTGATATCCGGCGTATGCAAATGCTTCTGGAGATTCACGAACGCGGCACCATTATCGCTGCTGCGGATGCTCTCAGCTTGACCCCATCTGCTGTGTCACAGCAAATTGCAAACCTCGAAAAAGATACAGGTACAGCATTATTACAACGTGTTGGGCGGCGCGTTCAGCTCACGAACGCCGGTCTTGTCATGGTCGATAGTGCTCGTACTATACTGCGCGAGATAGACCGCATGCAGACAGCAGTAGCAAACCTTGCAGGAGAACCAGCAGGAACCGTGCGCCTGGCGATCTTCCAATCCGCTTCCTTTGCACTTCTGCCCCGCGCTATCAAGTACCTCGAAGAACATGCACCACGTCTAATTCTGCACGTTCTACAGATCGACCCAGAGACGGGAACTTCACTCACTCGAAGCCGCGAGTACGACATGGTTCTTTCAGAGGCTTATCCGCACCACCCTATCCCCGAGTATCCAGACCTGCACTCTGAGCTTTTGGTAGAGGATCCCCTAAGTCTTATCGTTCCCGAAGATTCCAGCATCAAATCTCTCAAAGAAGCCAACGAATTGCCTTGGGTTCTTGAGATGGAGCAGAATACATCACGTCAGTGGGCTATCAATCAGTGCCGCACTGTAGGGTTCGAACCAGATATTCGGTACAGCGCAAATGATATGATCACTAATGCAAACCTGGTGCGTTCAGGCTGCGCAACCACTATAGTGCCTGGATTCGTACTCTCAAGCCTCTCTAACACAAAGGGTATTCGCACAGTAGATCTTCCGGGTAAGCCTTCACGCAAGATCTTTACCGCAGTCCGCACAGAGTCGGCGAAGAATCCGGCTCTAGTAATGGTTCGTGATGCACTTCAGCATGCCGTTAAAGAAGCATTCGGCTCATAACAAGAAACCTAAACACTTATTTCTCTATCACGGCTCGGGCGAGTTTTTCGTCGAGCACCAGGTCTGTAATAGCGCCCGTACGCAGCGCTCCTCTCAGCGCTGCCGCACGGTGCGTTCCGGAGGCTACGCATATACGACGAGGAATGCGGGAAAGCTCTTGAGGGCTGGGGCCGGATGCCCGACGGTTAATCTCAAGGTCATTCCAGCTTCCGTCCTCCCGCAGAAGCACCGTACAGATATCGCCGACGACTCCCTGCTCACGCAATAAGCGCTGTTCTGCCGCATCAAAGTACCCGCCAGAGTACACATGTGAGGGAATAGCCCCTCCGAAAGCGCCAATACCGAAAACTGCTACATCGACCCGGCTTTGTACCTGCAGTGTTGCCTGGATGCTCCGCTCGCGCCACATCGCAGCTTTGGTATCGGCAAAGTCAAAGAATGCGGGCACCGGAAAATGAATCATATAAGCATCGTAAGCGCTTACCATGCGTCCCAATAGCGTGCCTAAATATGGTATTCCAGAATGATGCGCATTCCCTGCCCCATTTAATTGCACCACGCTCACCCCCTCTAGTGGTCGTTTAGGCAGATGCCGCGAAACCTCTGTGAGAGTTGCACCCCAGGCCACCCCAATGCTTGTGCCGTTATCGACTAGCGAATCAAGAAGTTGCGCGGCAGAACGCGCAACCTGGCTCATCCTAGCGATTGGGGTAGCGTCCTGCTTGGTATTCACAAGAGTAACGCGAACTTTGTACCGCTCCCCCAACCGTTTTTCGAGCTCATGTCGGGTTCTATACGAGTCGTCGAGGCGAATTTGCACCATGCCTGTCTCGCGCGCATTTTTGAGTAAACGCGAGATAGTTGCGCGTGAAACTCCTAGGCGGGATGCAATAGTATCCATTGTGAGATTTTGGATGTAATACAGCTGCGCGACCTCATAGGTTTGGCTGAGTCGTTCGTTCATTCGTTCCTAACCTTAAGTGAAAATCCGTTCACTCCACTTGGTAATTATTTCACCACTAAGTTTTACTTGAGAGCAATACGTCCTCGGTTCGGCATGTAGTCCGGCCTCCATACTCACAAGAAGAAAGATACCTATGAGCTCTCAACAATTTGCGCAACTCTCGCACCTAACAACAGAATCCCGTGCACGTGCCCTAGCTAAGATGAGCAGCGGTACTGAACTTGATGTTCTTGTCATTGGCGGCGGTATTACCGGTGCCGGTATCGCCCTCGACGCGGCGACTCGCGGCCTGCGTACAGGGATTGTGGAAGCGGGAGACTGGGCAGCAGGTACCAGCGCCTGGTCCTCAAAACTTATTCACGGCGGTCTACGCTACCTCTACAACCTAGATTTCAAACTCGTAGCTGAGGCCCTCAAGGAACGCGGTCTGCTGCTCGAGAAAATTGCCCCTCACCTCGTGCACGCGCAGCCCTTTTTGTGGCCATTGAAGACTCCTGTTATTGAGCGCTCCTATTCCGCTATCGGCATTGGCATGTACGATACCCTCGCGTACATTGGTTCGCGCGGCAAAAAGGGAGTTCCTTCGCAGCGTCACTTCACGAAGAAGGGCACTAAAACGGTTTTCCCCGATATCAAAGATTCTGCATTTACCGGCGCTATTCAGTTCTATGATGCACGCGTAGATGATGCCCGCCTAGTCGTTGATGTTGTTCGCACCGCCAGCGGTTATGGTGCCCTGGCTGCTTCACGTACCCAGGTAGTAGGTATCGATAAAGACACCTCCGGCAAGGTGGTAGGTGCGCGGCTGGCCGATCTGGAAAGCGGGCAGGAGCTCACGGTCAAAGCGAAACACATTATTAATGCCACCGGAGTCTGGACCGAAGAGTCCGAATCTCTGGCAAACCCGAATGCCGGCCTTGAGGTACTCGCGTCTAAGGGTATTCACATTGTCGTGCCGCGTGATCGCATTCAGGCTACTAGTGGTATTTTCACAAAGACCGAAAAATCGGTACTTTTCATTATCCCGTGGCAGCGCTACTGGATTATTGGTACGACCGATACCCCGTATACCGAGGATCGCGAGCGTCCTGTGGCAACGCGTCAAGATATTGATTACGTGCTGGAGCAGGCGAACAAGCTGATTGCTGACCCGTTGACCCATGATGACATCATCGGTACCTATTCGGGGCTGCGTCCCCTCTTGCAGCCGAAGGTTAAGGGTGATGGTGCCCAGTCCACTAAGGTGTCTCGTGAGCATACTGTTACGGAGGTTGCCCCCGGTATGAGCGCTATTGCTGGCGGCAAGCTGACTACCTACCGCGTAATGGCGGCGGATGCGGTTGATTTTGCACTCGGTGATCGTGCACAGGAACGTCCATCGGTGACGGAGACGATCGCACTGGTGGGTGCTGATGGGTATCGCGCTATTGAGGCGGGCCGTGACCGTTACGCGCAACGCTATGGTTGGGATGAAGACCGTATTACCCATCTGCTGGAACGCTATGGCGCGCAGATTGAAGATCTTGGTGCGCTTATTGATGCTGATCCGGATCTTGGCAAACCTCTTAAACATGCACCGCAGTTCTTACGCGCCGATGTCGTGTTCGCTCTTCGCTACGAGGGTGTCCTGCACCTCGAGGATGTACTGGTTCGCCGCGTGCGTCTTGACCTTGAACAACGTGATCGCGGGTTGGCTGCGGCCCCTGAGATCCTTGAGATTATGCGATCCGAACTCAACTGGGATGATGCGAAGGTCGCGCGCGAACTTGCACTCTACACCGAACGGGTGAAAGCTATTCGCGAGGCAGAGTCCACTTCTACCGATGCTGAGGCGTCTGCCAAGATTGTGGCTGTAGACCCGGTGGCTCCCCGCAGGAAGCTCAACGTGCAGCACCACTAAAACTTGTGCGAAGCTCAGAGTTTCGCTCAATACTGCCGCAGGATACGGCATTTATAGTTGCCGTATCCTGCATGGTATGCCTGTTTGATTTAGTATTTTTCCAGCAGGCACACCACCCATAATTTTGGAATCCTACGATATGTTGTATTCCGTGAGATTCCTCTACCTCACAAACGCACCGTCATGGCGCATCCGCAATGGCACGACCGGGCTACCCGGTAACGTGCCCTAGTGCGGATATCTTGTACGGCGACGAAAGGAAAAATATGTCTCTCTTGGCTGCAACCATTCCTGTGCAGGCGGTAAGCCTGCTGGTGGGAGATAATGGTGTTGCTACCCATCTTGGGCTTTTTGCTTCTGAGCTCTTTGGAACGTTCATTTTGATTCTTCTGGGCGCTGGCGTGGTTGCCGGTGTCTCACTCCCCAAATCGTATGCGAAGGACGCCGGATGGGTTGTCATTACTTTCGCTTGGGGGTTTGCGGTTTTTGCGGCCGTTTATCTTTCCGGGCCTTCGGGTGCGCATCTTAACCCGGCGGTTACCCTTGGCTTAGCGGCGGCCGGTAAAGATTTGGCCAAGGGTGTTCCAGCAACTCCGGAAAACATTGCGATCTATATTGTGGCGCAGATTCTTGGGGCTTTCCTAGGTGCTGTTGCCGCGTTCTTGGCCTACAAGAAGCACTTTGATGAAGAGCCCGGTAATCGTCTGGGTATCTTTGCGACCGGTCCCGCGATCAAGTCTTATGGTTGGAACCTGGTGACGGAGATTCTGGGTACATTCGTACTTGTTGGCTGGGTTGTTGCCTCCGGACAGACTCCTTCCGGCTTGGGTCCACTGGCCGTGGCACTTATTGTAGTAGCTGTCGGCATGAGTCTAGGTGGACCTACCGGGTACGCTATTAACCCTGCGCGTGATCTTGGCCCTCGTATGGCCCATGCTGTTCTGCCTATTCGCGGTAAGGGCGGCTCGAATTGGGCATATTCTTGGGTTCCGATTCTGGGCCCCATCATCGGTGGCGTATTGGCTGGCTTGATCGTGCCTGCAGTCTTGGGATTTTAGAAACCACTACACGGTTTAAAGATATTTTGGTGAGTGGGCATCACCCATTATTCCTTGTTATGGCGCGGTCATGCGCCCCCCAACCATTTAAGTGAGGTTACTCATGACTACTTCCTTGCATTCGGCAACTTTGGATGTTGAACGTAAATACATTATGTCTATCGACCAAGGCACCACCAGTTCCCGAGCTATCCTTTTCGACAAGGCGGGCAAGATCGTTTCTGTGGGTCAGCTTGAGCACGAGCAGATTTTCCCCAAGGCAGGCTGGGTTGAGCACAACCCCGCTGAGATTTGGGATAACGTGCGTAAAGCCGTTGCAATGGCGATGGCAAACGGTGAAGTAAACCATCACGAGATTGCCGCAGTGGGCATCACCAATCAGCGTGAGACCACGGTGGTGTGGGATAAGAACACTGGTGAGCCGGTCTATAACGCAATTGTCTGGCAGGACACCCGCACCCAAGAAGTTGTTGATGAGCTCGCTGGCGATGACGGTGTGGGTAAGTACCATGACATTGTGGGTTTGAATCTCTCAACCTATTTTTCGGGGCCCAAGATTAAGTGGATTCTTGATAACATTCCCGGCGCTCGTGAGCGTGCCGAACGCGGTGATCTGCTTTTTGGCAACACCGACAGCTGGGTAGTGTGGAACCTGACCGGCGGTGTTGATGGCGGTGTACATGTAACCGACGTTACGAATGCATCCCGCACGTTGCTTATGAACATTCGTACTCTTGAGTGGGATCCGCAGATCGCTGCCGATATGGGCATTCCCATGAGTATGCTCCCCGAAATCAAGTCTTCATCTGAGGTCTACGGCTATGGTCGCCCCACCGGTCTGATGCGCGGCACACCCATTGCCGGTATTCTGGGCGATCAGCAGGCGGCAACTTTCGGGCAAGCTTGCTTTGAGAAGGGCATGGCGAAGAACACCTACGGCACCGGTAACTTCATGCTGATGAACACCGGAAATGAGCCCGTGTTCTCAGATAACGGCCTTCTGACGACCGTGGCGTACAAGATTGGTGACGCCGACCCCGTCTACGCGCTAGAGGGCTCGGTCGCGATGAGTGGTTCGCTGATTCAGTGGCTCCGCGATAACCTGGGCATGCTCACCAACGCCTCTGATTCCGAAGCACTAGCAACCTCGGTTGAGGATTCGGGTGGCTGCTATGTGGTTCCTGCATTCTCGGGCCTGTTTGCACCGCACTGGCGTTCCGATGCGCGTGGCGTGATTGTGGGCTTGACCCGCTACGTAAACAAGGCGCACATTGTGCGCGCGGCGCTGGAGGCAACCGCTTTCCAGACCCGCGAGGTGCTGGACGCGATGAACGCCGATTCCGGTGTGAAGCTTTCCGAGCTGCGTGTGGATGGCGGTATGACCGCGAACGAGTTCCTGATGCAGTTCCAGGCGGATATTCTTGGGGTTCCGGTGATCCGCCCGAAGGTTATTGAGACTACTGCGTTGGGTGCCGCCTACGCAGCCGGTATTGCGGTCGGTTTCTGGGACGGCGAGAAAGACGTTGTCGAAAACTGGGCTGAGGATAAGCGGTGGCTGCCTGCCATGGAGCAGTCCGAGGTAGACCGCCAGTACCGCCTCTGGAAGAAGGCCGTGGCACGTACCCTCGACTGGGTGGATGAGGACGTGCCGACTTCCTAAGAATTTTCTTCGTACATAAAGCCCGCACTCTTTTGCGTAAAACGCACAGCACCGCTGTTCGAGATATACAAAAGAGTGCGGGCTTTAATTTTTACTGTATCCCGTACATTTCACCGTATATCGTACGCTTCTACCCTACGAAATTGCAGGAAAATGTACGGGGTAATTACAGCACGTGTCTATATCAGGTATGAGAACAACCCTAGTTACCAGCAATAGCAGGCCAATAGGTTTGCCAGCCTCCAGCAGCTCGGGCCGCTTTACCTGCTTGGACGATTAGCCCATGCAGCAGCCCGTACTCTTCAACACTCAATGCTTCAGAACGAATGCGTTCATCACACGCTTTACGTGCTTGCGCATAGGTGGTGTAATCTCCCCATCCAGCCGCTGCGAGAAGCCTGCGCGCATAAGCATCGTAAATAAACACGCCTCGGTGGTAGGCATACAGCAAAATATCGTCAGCGGTTTCCTCGCCTACGCCCTTCACCCCAAGCAGCGATACTCTCAACTGTGTATCACTCATAGATTCAGCAAGGGTATCGGTAGTGAGGAACCAATCGGTGATGGTTTGCAGATAGACGGTTTTAGTGCGCCAATATCCTGAGGGGCGGATCGCTTCTTGTACCACAGCCGAATCAGCCGCAGCGAGTGTTTCAGGATTGAGAAGGTCAAGGGTACGCAAGTTTGCCAATGCGGTTTCGGTGTTCGTCCACGTGGTGTTTTGCACCAATACTGCGCCTGCCAAGATCTCGAATTTTGTTTCGGCTGGCCACCACACGCCCGCATCAGGAATCGCGCGCTGGAGCACCGTCATCATCTGGCGCATCGATTCCATAACAGCCCCTTCCAATAGATTTTCGCGTCATCGCACAGTGCACCTGAAATCTTGACAGAGTTCAATTTCAGCACCTTCACACTTGATATGGATTGAAAACCGGCAATCTCTATTCGGAATCTGAGCTCTCTCTTCTTACAGCGTTGGCAGACTACGCCGTCGAGTAGTTGGGCGGCCCAAGACAAGATAAATGCTATTCGAGTTTTAAGAGACAACTCTAGCCATCCAAGTACGAAGCATAGGAATTTCGTTCGGGGCAACGGTCGCGATAATGCGTTCACAATCTGCGCTGGTTAAAGCTAAATAATCTTCTGGGACATGATATGCATCTCTGAGTTCTCCTGCATACACACCTGGGAAACCACCGCCCATCAGAAAAGGTGGCCCATTATCACCAATAAGCACGTGATCAGGATCAGTGTCTAACATGGTCAACGCACGGTCATAGAACTCATACCCACCAATAACAACGGTCTCTTGGCTGGTCTCAAACTGTATATCTATATAATAAACCGGGGCAAAAAATAGCCGCTTGTGTTTACGAGCATGAGGACTGATGCTCACGCGCACTGTGGAAAGCCGAAGAACCGGCACGCTCTGAGAATAGTCTCTGGCTTCCTGCTCGCTAGAAAAACGTATGGGCATCTACGCACTCCCTTCAGCACTGCGCATGTCTAGGGTATCAAACCTATCGAAAAAGCAGTCAGCGTCTCAGATGATTAGGTGATACGCCTAGAAGGATAGAAATATCCCGTACACTTCCTGCATCTTCGTAGGGTAAAAGCGTACGATATGCAGGAAAGTGTACGGGATACGAGTCTATCATCGCAGGATTCGCAGGGTTAACTAGAGATGCCCTCAGGTTCTTCAAGCATCTCTGCACGTAGTTTTGCATCACGTTTACGCACGCGACGAGCATTGTATTTATGCCCTACGGGGTAGAAAAAATAAAGTCCCACAAGAATAAAGAGAGAAATCATCATAATACTCGTGAATATTCCAGAGAAAACTCCGGCGCTCCCCTTTTCTGCAATATCTTTTGAAATATTGTTCATGACCGATCCTGGCAGAGTCATTCCGCACAGAACGTAAAGACAAAATTGCCACCATTGGTAACGCACAAAATTTCTACGGAGAGCATAGGTAACAGCGGATTGTAATTCGGTATATCGCATTCTGAGGTTTTGCGGTGCCCGCTGAATATCCTGAATGCGCCTTAGTGCCTTGGACGCTTCAAGAGCGGCTTCGTAGGAAACGAAAACCGGCTTACCTTCAAACTCGATTGCGTGCGCCTCAGCAGCGCGCAAAAACAGGCTGGTCTGCGCATCAGTCAGAGAGGAATCGTCCTGTCCCTGCCGTCGCTTATGCGCGCTAACCGTCATGTTCTCAGCGGTATCGAATAACTTTGCGCGAGCCGATACATAGTTAGGTTCTAAGGGGTTCAACTCAATGAGTTCCCCATACCGATCGATCGCAGTTGCAATATGTCCCAGATCGACGGCAATAGCTGCTTCAAGTTCTAGAGCTTCCTCGTAGGTTACGGGAAACCCGGAATTGTATGCCAATCGTCGACGTGCTTGGATAACATTAAAATATGCGGTATTAAGTTCCCCTCTATACCGTTGAGCGCAAGCTAGTCCATATAAACCTACCGGGTCTTCAGGTGCTAAAACGTTGAGTTTTTGCGCAGCGAAATAAAGATTTATGTCATCACTATCATCAAGATAGTCAAGAACTAAATTACGCCAGTAATCTAGGTTTGGCACCGAATGTACGGTATGCGCGCCCACAGTTTTTTGCGGGTAAGTCAAGGAAGTCATCTTTGGGTCCCGAATATATGAGTGAAAGAGTGAGTGTGTAAGTTTTATTTTACCCAAAATAACTAAAAAAATTTAAAAATAACTATGTATTTTATATCATAATTTTATATAATAATATGCAATGTAAAGTTTTTCTACGTCATGTTTTCGCGGCAGAGTTTATGATTAAGGAAGTAAAAACGCAAAGGAGCTGTCATGAGCGAGAAGAAACCTAAAGCACCACAAGAGCCCATTAACAACACAGCAAAGCGCTGGCACAGCCTCATCGACAGCCCAGTAGGACGCCTTTATCTTGCAGCAAGCGCCAAAGCTCTTACCGGGCTTTGGTATGAAGAACAGACACATTTTCCTATACCAGACGAGCTCGGTGAGTTTATTCCAGACCCCTCGGCAATCGCTGCAAACAGCGAACCAGCGCCTGCAGCGAGCATCCTTAAGCACACCACTCGCGAACTGCAAGAGTATTTCGCCAGCAAACGTACAACCTTCACAATTCCTTTAGCGCCTGAAGGAACAGATTTTCAGCTCATGGTATGGAAATATTTATGTTCAGTCCCCTACGGATACACCACAACCTACGGAACCATCTCACATGCCGTGGGACCAGGCGCACCCGCGCAGGCGGTCGGACAAGCTGTTGGGCACAATAAAATTTCAATCATCATCCCTTGCCATCGCGTTTTGGGGTCCAATGGCAAGCTCACCGGCTACGCAGGCGGGCTCGACCGCAAACAGTTCCTTCTCGACCTCGAAGAACCTGCAGAAATTCGCGAGGGTCGACTCTTTTAGACCCTCAACCATTTTATCGAAATAATATTCTATAGTTGCCTTCCAAGTGAATCTCTATGTACTATACTAGTACATATTTACGATATTAGGAGGTAGCCATGGCGTCAGATAATTCTGCGAACGCTATCGCTTCTGGAAAAGTCGAAACGAGTGCAGACCGAAAATATCCTGCTTGGGTACGTCATGATCTTGAACGCGACTACTACGATAAGGAGTGGGGCATACCTATCACCCATGAAACCGGGATGCTTGAACGGGTGTGCCTCGAAGGATTCCAGGCCGGGCTTTCGTGGTATACAGTCTTAGTCAAAAGGCCAGTGTTTCGAGAAGTCTTTGCCGATTTTGTTCCTGAAAAACTTGCAGCCTTTACAGACGATGATGTCGAACGGCTACTCCACGATAAACGTATTATTCGGAACAACCTCAAGATTCGCGCCACGGTCTCAAACGCACGACTAACTCTTAACCTACGCGAGCGTGCAGCTGCTGGAGACGAGTCATTAGCGGGATTTTACCTTCCGAATGGGTTATGGGTTGAACCTGGTTTACCTGCTTTTATCTGGTCTTTCCTTCCCGAAAGCACTATTACTCCGAAAACTCTTGAGGAGGTTCCTACGCAAAATGATGTCTCTGCAGCCATGTCGAAAGCATTCAAGAAGCTCGGAGGCAAATTTCTAGGTCCAACTAGCTGTTATGCTTTAATGTGTGCCATTGGTATGGTGGATGCGCACCTAGTAGACTCACACCGGCGTGGGTCATCAGGCTTATTTACTCCCGAGGGAGAATTGCATCGGGGCTCATAGGTACAAAGGTTTTTGTTAAAACGAAAAAGGTTCCTGCCCCGCCTACTGAAAGGCGAAAGCAGAAACCTCTACTGTGTGGCTAGTTGGGTCTTGTTTTTTAAAGCCCTGCGTTATGACACCATCGTGAAAAGCAGTACGAGAGATAGGATTGGCGGTACACACTGAATCAGCGCGGGTTTACGCTTATCCGGTGAGGTCGCGAAGAGATAAATTCCCGCGACGGCCATCGAACCTAGACCGGCAAACATGAGGGCGATGCCAACTTGAGGCAGACCACCAACCCAGAACGCTAACAGGCCGGTTGCTGCAATCCAGGCCAGCATGAGATTGTAGAGCCCTTGATTTGCAGCCATTTCTTTGGAGGCTTCGGCAAATTCTTCCGTAGTACCGAAGGTATTCCGACCCCGAGGTTTAGTCCACAGGAAAGTCTCAAGAATCCAGATATACACGTGAATAGCGATGGACACGAATGCGAAGACCGTGACGACGCTTGCCAAGGTAGACATTGCTATTTCCTCTTTCTCGAAGGTAGTCGGTAAATCAAGCACCAATTCTACTATCTCATCGTCATAATCCGTAAGACAGCCAAGGCTCAAGGATAAACAAGAGGAACCTCCTCCCACCTACATACAGAATACGCCAGCTCATACCTCGTTCGAGACACAAGACTGGCGCATTCGGGGGGGGGTATGTGCTAGTGGACGACGAGCGACAGCAGGTATACCCACACGCAGGTCAGCACCAGCAAAATAGCACTGTACTTGATCGCCATTGAGGTGATCTTCGACTCCTGCCCAGAGCTTTCCACAGCTGCGGCCGCAATAGCGATAGACTGCGGCGAGACGATCTTCGCCATCACACCACCAGAGGTGTTGGCAGCCACCAACAGAGTGGGGTTCACGCCAATCTGGTGTGCGGTGGTTGATTGCAGACCGGCGAAGAGGATGTTGTTGTTCACCACGGAGCCGGTCACGAACACACCAATCCAGCCAATAATGGGTGATAGGAGCGGGAACACGGCACCTGCGGCCGCCACCGCCAGCGCGATGGAAGAGATCATTCCGGCGTAGTTCATCACATTCGCTAAGGACATGACCAAGCAAATCATAATGATGGGAGTTTGCAGCTGTTTCCAGGTGCCGCCGAGTTCTTCGAACGCGGCCTTCCAACTAATCTTGGAGAACAGCACGGTCACCAGTACCGCCACCAGAATCGCGGTGCCGGATGCCCCCAAAATGTTCCAGGTAAACACAGCCTTCACTGGGGTGGGTTCATGAACGATAGGGGCTGCCTGCGCTATTGCCTTGTGCACACCGGGAATATTAACAGGGATATTGGTGAATCCTAGCAGCCCGTCGCTCTCCCCCGGTTTGGTGGCTTTAACAAATACCGGCTTGAGGACGGTGGACCAGAGCAGAATTGCGACGGACAGGTAGATGAATGGGCTCCAAGCCTTGAATATTTCACCGGAGGTATGCTTGGTCTCGCCTTGTGCTTGCACTTCCTCCAGGGAGGGAGCGGTAGGCTCACGGAAAATATGCTTGGGTTGCCATGCGCGCATGATGAGAGCCAAAACGATCAATGATAGAAGCGGCGGAATAATATCAACCAGCTCAGGGTTTCCCAAGGTCAGTAGCAGAAGGGATTGTCCGCCAGAGTAAACGGCACCAACGATCAGAGCCACCAAGCCAGTTTCGCGTAACCCGCGTATCCCGTCTTGGATAACGACCATGAGCACTGGGATAAGCATCGCAAAAATCTGCAACACAGGAACCATATTTGCCGATAATTCGGCCAGAGGAATACTGCCTTTCTCGGCGCCGGTGCTGACCGGAATACCGATAGCACCGTATGCACCGGAAGAAACGTTAGCAACCAGTGCGAACATTGCGGCCTTGAGCGGGTTAAACCCGAGGCTGACCAGCAAAGCCGCACAAATTGCGATCGGAATACCGAACCCTGCCGCGCCTTCGAGAAATCCACCGAAACAGAATGCGATCAGCAGCATCTGGATACGCTGGTCAGTGGAGATGGCCGAGATAGAGGAGCGAACAATGTCGAAGTGACCGGAACGCACTGTAATGCGGTATAGCCACACCGCCATGAGCACGATCCAGCCGATAGGCCATAGACCAGCCAAGAAACCATAAAGGATTGAGCCCGCTCCAGCGCCTACTGGCAGCCCAAATACGAAGATTCCGATACCGAGTGCGAGTGCGAGAGAAATAATCGCCGCTTTGATACCGCTGAGTTTGAGAATGGTTAGTCCAAGGAGGAAGAAGACAATGGGGATTACCGCTACTAGTGCTGAGAGCATAGTGGAATTGAGCGGGTCATATACCTGCTGCCACATGGTTTTTCCTTTCCGCGACATACGCGGTTCTTAGTGGTCACTGCATACCGCTAATGTGGATTAACGTGGGTTCATGAACTTTTACCCAAGATCCACGGTTGCGATTCTGTGGTTTTTGGCTACGAAAGCCAGTGTGTGCGGATGTTGCTTCCACACTGCGCTACCAGTACCTCTTTGTAGTGTCAAGGAATTTACCTTGGCAGACCAGCTGTAGACACCTCATCCACTCCAAAATATACCACTATCGACAGAATAATTCGCAAGTATTCCCACTCAAAGACAGGAACATCATAGTTGTACTTTCACCTAAAGCGTATTCTTGCCTAGTGAAAGCCATAATACGCAAAGCATACGAATCGAGACAAAACGATATTGATTCGCGAAATAATCTATCCAAGAAGGAGCTTGCAGCGACATCGCCCTCACAGATCTAAAGAATGTTCAGATGCGGTAAAAAATACGAGAGTAGCAGCTCAATAACCAAGACGGGGATTACCCATACCACGGCAGAGCTTAACAAAAAACGGCGTTGTAGACAGAAAACAGCGATATACGATAAACCCAATAATAAAAACGCTCCAATCGATAGTTTTACCGATTAGAGCGTCTTCTGCGTCGGGTTGACAGGATTTGAACCTGCGACCCCTTGACCCCCAGTCAAGTGCGCTACCAAGCTGCGCCACAACCCGATGTATATCACACTATTATGTACCGTGTTTCCAGGAAATCCCTGCGAACACTCGAATAACTATACCCCAGGTTCTCACCCCGTGCAACTTAGAAAACGCGAAAATACTGGATTTTTCGCTGCCGCTCAATATATATTCCACGCAGACGACTAAGGGAACTTTGAGAACATAGCGTCTCTTCAGAATGGTTGGATTACTGCCAAAGCCCTGCTTGCATATGGGCTACTGCGATGACAGTGTTAAAACACACTGACTCTTCACAGACGCTACAGATTTTTAGAGAGGGCATCATGAAAAACCTCATTATTTTCGATCATCCCTACACTGCCGAGGCTTGGCGTAATATCCCCCATCAGCGGTCTTTTTGCGCTGCCCTATGCAAGAATATAACCAATAAACTTGAGGCACGCGGCGACGAGGTCGATCTTCTTGATCTACATGCCGATGGTTTCGACCCGGTCATGCGAGCAGAAGACCTTGCTAACTGGCGTCGTGGTAGTCCCATCACTAACCAGATAGCGGACTATCAGGCGCGTGTAAAATCCGCAGATCGCTTGATCTTTATCTTCCCTATCTGGTGGGATTCTATGCCCGCCATGACCAAGGGCTTTATCGATAAAGTCTACGCCAAAGATCTGCTGTACACACAGCCTAGCGAATACCGGCTTGTCACTACGCTGAATCACGATACCGAAATCGTTCTTGTAACCCCGCTCGGTATGCCCTTGCCCATATACAAATACATCATGCGAGCGTCCGCCGTCAGAATTTTCAAACAGAGTATTTTCCGGAAGACCGGGATCAAAAATTTCCGCTGGCTTCCTTATGCGCGGGTAGACAAAATGACGGCTGAGCAACGCGCCCAGTTACTCGCAAACGTACCGTTTTAGATGAGCGCGACGAATTAGCCAAGGGAAGCATAAGCACCCCACCAAAGATACAAAGGGTGGGGTAGTTATGCTCGTTCACGTTTGGGTAGCACGTTAGCGTTTGCGTGAGCCCTTGCCGCCCTTTTTCGCTCTGCTTCCCTGACGGTCCCCGGGAGAGCGGCGTTCGCGTACGCGCATCGAAATTTCGATCGGCGTACCTGTGAACTCAAAGGTTTCACGCAGGCGGCGCGTGATAAAACGCCGATACCCCGGGTCTAAGAACCCGGTTGTAAAGAGCACAAACTTCGGCGGGCGTGAAGACACCTGTGTACCGAATAGGATGCGAGGCTGCTTACCACCACGCAGCGGATGGGGATGGGCCGCCGCCAATTCGCCTAAGAAAGCGTTCAGTCGCCCGGTTGGAATACGCGAATCCCAGGATTCCAGCGAGCGTTCCAGGGCGGGAACCAGCTTATCTTTATGCCAGCCGGTTTTTGCCGAGATATTCACGCGCGGAGCCCATTTCACATGTGCCAGGTCGCGGTCAATTTCGCGTTCGAGCATATCGCGGCGTTCCTCATCGAGGGTATCCCATTTGTTGAAAGCCAGCACCATGGCGCGACCGGAGTCGATCGTGGTCTGAATGATGCGCACATCCTGCTCGCTCAGCGGTTCGGAAACATCCAGAAGTACGACTGCGACTTCGGAGCGTTCCAGGGCTGTCTGAGTGCGGAGTGAGGAATAAAATTCGGCGCCTTTCGCCATATGCTGGCGACGGCGAATGCCCGCCGTATCGATGAATCGCCACGGGTAGCCGCCCAACTCAATAACCTCATCAATAGGATCGCGTGTAGTACCCGCGAGATCGTTCACGACGGCGCGTTCGGAACCCGCTAATTTGTTCAACAGCGAGGATTTGCCAACATTGGGGCGACCGATAAGTGCCACACGGCGCGGTCCGCCCGGTGCCTCCGGCTGCGCGTACTGGGAGTGCTCGGGCATAACCTCTAGAAGCTCGTCGAGGGCATCCGCCAGGCCACGACCGTGCAAACCCGAAACAGGGAAGGGCTGTCCCATGCCCAGCGACCACAGGCTGTAAATTTCCGGTTCCAAGTGGGAATCGTCGATCTTATTTGCCATCAGAATGATAGGCTTCTTGACACGGCGAAGCATACGCACGATCTGTTCATCTGAGGCGGTAATTCCCACACGCGCATCCACAACGAGGATGACAACATCGGCCTGCTCAACCGCAATCTCTGCCTGATCCGCTACCTGCGCATCAATACCGCGTGCGTCAGACTCCCAGCCGCCAGTATCGACGAGGGTAAAGCGTTTGCCCACCCATTCAGCCTTATAGGAGACGCGGTCGCGAGTCACGCCCGGCTTATCTTCTACCACGGCTTCCCGACGCCCCAGAATGCGGTTAATAATGGTGGATTTTCCCACGTTGGGGCGCCCCACGATAGCTACTACAGGATCGGCGAATTGTTCGTCTTCTTCGTCAAAGTCGAAACCCCAAGCGCCAAGAAGGGCACGGTCTTCTTCATCAAGGTCATAGTCGTCGAGTCCTTCCAGAAGAGCCTGCGCACGCGCTTCTGCGGTTTCGTCGTCAATATCGGCTAAACGTTCGGTGAGGTCATCTTCTCCGCCGCCTAGGTATTTGTCTTCGTAGTCATCGCGGGTAGCGTCGTTCTCAGCCATGCGCCGTCCTTTCTTCTGCGCGAACGCCAGCTTAAGGCTTGTCCTAGCAGCTTTAATTTCTCACTAGTATGTTCGCTGTCTTTCAAGTATTTTATGCGGTCTCGGTCCCTGCAGAGGCATCCCGTGATGCCTGTCGTTTTGCCTTCACCTGCGCATTAACAGCATTAATAACTGCTGATACGGTCTCGTTAAAATCCAAATCCGAGCTGTCTACCAGGGCTACACCGGGAGCGGCTTCCATAAAATTATTCACTTTAGAATCTTGGGTATCGCGTTCAGAGATCTGCTGCTTAAGGTCGCCGGACTCCCCTGATTTTTCGGTGTTCTCTAGTCCACGGCGTGCCATGCGCACCTCTTCCGATGCGGTTAGCAGTATGCGTGCATCTGCATCCGGTGCCACCACGGTTGTAATATCTCGCCCCTCCGCCACAATACCGTTGACCGCCTGGTTGATCGTCCAGCGTTGTAGCTCGATGAGGTATTCACGAACGGCAGGCACAGAGGCTACCGCAGAGACCGCACCAGAAATTCGTTCAGTGCGGATTTCCTCGCGAATATCGGTGGTGCCCATCAAAATTTCTTCTTCTTTGATATTGGTTCCGAAGACGAGCGGCATCTCTCGCACAGCTTTCCCGATAGCGTCTTGATCAGCAAGATCAATATCGAGTTGAATTACACGATAGGTTGCGGCACGATACATAGCGCCTGTGTCTAGATACGCTAACCCAAAATGGCGTGCGACTTCTTTTGAGACCGATGATTTTCCAGAACCTGACGGTCCATCGATCGCGATCGTAAGTTTAGGGTTCTCATGCATAACATTACTTTCTGTCTGCGAGGGGTCCCGCATGTTGAGTGTCAAAATAATCTTGAATATCCAGGCTTACGGGGGGGTAACTGCTGAAGAACGCCAGCTATTTTACGACTTTCCAGCCTCGTTCCGTGAGCCCGTCTACCAAATAGTCGTGTTTTGCCGGGTTTACCGAGACCTCAGCCATGCCGACGGGCGCGCCCGTGGAGTGCTCCAGCCGCAAATCTTCAAGGTTAACCCCTAAGTCACCAATATCTGCCAGCATCCGGGCCAAAGTTCCGGGCTCATCATCAACCAAAACGGTGAGGGTCGCAAAAGCCGTCGGAACTCCGCCGTGTTTACCGGGGATGCGCGCCACACCGGCGTTGCCTTCGCTCATCAGCTGCGCAAGATCAAGCCTGGCGCCCGATGCCGAAGGATCTTCCAATGTTTCAATCAGACGGTTTAAATCTTCTCGCACACCATAGAGGCTCTTCACGATAGGCGCTGCGTTCGCCGCAAAAATCTGCACCCAGAGTGCGGGGTCGGAAGCAGCAATGCGGACCGTATCGCGAAGCCCTTGCCCCGCTAAACCAAGCGCATATAAGGGAGTTTCCTGCAGCCGAGTCGCTAGCAGGGAGCTCATAGCCTGCGGCAGATGTGAAATCAACGCAACCGTTTCGTCATGTTCTTCAGCGCTAAGAGTCGTCACGAAAGAGCCAAGCTCTACCGCAAGGGCGCGCACTAATCGCACGCACTCGATACGTGCATCGTCATGTTCGCAGATAATCCAGGGACGCGCCTGAAAAAGCTCCCCACGCGCCGCAACCGGGCCGGTCTTTTCACGCCCAGCCATCGGGTGCGAACCAACGTATCGTGAAGCATCAGCATCAGAGGCGAGTACCTGCTCTAAAGGCTGTACTTTAACGGAGGCAATGTCGGTCACGGTAGCGCCCGCATATCCGGGGCTAGGCGCATACTCCCGCAATGCCTGTATGCAAAGCTTTCCGGCTATATCCGGCGGAGAAGCCACAACTACCAGCTGCGGGGCGAAAGACTCACGCTCATCGGGCTCAAGGGTATCGAGCCGGGTTCCTGCCCCAATATCTTCGGCGACGGCTTCAACGGTGGGCGAAATATCCTGCAGATAAACTTCAAGCCCCGCAGCACGCAAACCTAGCCCGATAGATGCGCCCAATAGGCCAGCCCCTACCACGAGGACCGGTCCTTCCAGCATGGGGGTCATAGTTGTTTCTGTCATTACATCTCCACCGAAGCAAGCAGATGCCCAATTTCGACTTTAGAAAGATTACGAACAGTCCCCTGCTTCTGCGATCCGATACGAATGGGACCCATCTGCACACGAACAAGTTTCTCCACAGGATACCCCACGGCTTCAAAGAGGCGGCGCACAATACGGTTCTTGCCCGAGTGAATGGTCACTTCAATCAGCACATGGCCGGGCGCCGAATCCACAAGTTTAAAAGAATCCACCCTCGATATGCCGTCTTCAAGGCGAATACCTTTCTTTAGCTCAGCGCCAATACCTGATTCTACTGGACCGCGCACCTGCACCAGATACGTTTTGGGTACCTCATACGAAGGATGTGTTAAACGGTTTGCAAGCTCGCCGTCGTTAGTAAGAAGCAGCAGCCCCTCGGTTTCCACGTCTAATCGTCCCACATGGAAAACGCGCTCATTCATAGAGTCACGTAGAAAATCTTTAATGCAGGGGCGGCCATCGGGGTCTTCCATCGTGGAAACGACGCCAGCAGGTTTATTGAACGCCATGTAGATGAGCTTTTCGTTAGTCTGCACGGTCATACCATCAACCTGCACAATCACATCGGCAGGATTAACACGCACCCCCAGCTCGGTCACGACCTCACCGTTAACGGTCACTCGTCCTTCCGTGATCATCTCTTCACATACACGACGCGATGCAACACCTGCCTGCGCCATCAATTTTTGCAGGCGTACACCGTCGTGATCATAGAAATCAAAATGATCCACAGGCGCGTTACGGGGACGGCGTGGGCGATGTGGCCCAGAGTAGTTATTTACCCTGTATTCGCCGCGCTCATGCGGGAAAGCTTCACCGGAACGATAGGGGCGATGCGGCGCCCGCCTATCCCGCTTGGAAGCACCCGCACCGTGGCTACGCGTGGCGCGTGGAGACCCTGATGTACCGGCTTTAGGCTTTCCACCGCCTGAAGTTTTGCCGCTAAATTTACCGCCTCGGGTTGAGGAGCTAGCGCCCACGCCATTACGTTTCGCGCCGGGTCGAGGTTTCCGCGACCCGGGGTTTTTACCGCGAGAGTTTCCATATGTCATAGTCTTATTCCTTATGTCGTTCGTCTGAAGTTTTCACAAGATTTTGGTGCCCGCCGCTTCCTAGATTTAGTCCGCGGGCGGATAGGTTAGTTACGATTACCGTGTTCAGAGGGGCTGTCAGAGAGCACTGCTGCCTCGGTTTCATCAGGTAAAAGAGGCGCAAGCGCGGGAAGCTCTTCCAGAGAGTTGAGACCTAATTTTGTCAAGAAAAGTTCCGTAGTCTCGTAAAGAACCGCGCCGGTTCCCTCCTCTTTACCGGCCGCGCGCACGAGCTGGCGCTGTAGCAGCTGACGTACCGATGCATCCGCGTTTGTTCCTCGGACTGCGGCTATTGCGGCACGCGTAACCGGCTGCCGGTAAGCGATAACTGCCAGGGTTTCATATGCGCTTTTGCTCAGGGTAGCGCTCTGTGAACGGGTCACAAACCTCGCTACCCAGGGAGCAAAATCGGCGCGAGAATACAACCGCCAGCCACCGGCAACTTGGCGAAGCTCAAAACCACGCGGCTCGTGAGCGGGAGTGTCTTCACCATATTCCGAATCGTCACCGTTATATTCACGATAAAGCTCGTCAAGAGCGTGCTCAATACTGCGCTCATTGACAATCAGGGCGGCAGAGAGTTCGCGCACACTTACAGGGGTATCAGCAACAGCAAGAATAGCTTCAATAGCGCTTTTCACGCCCCCAGGA
This sequence comes from Rothia sp. HMSC058E10, assembly GCF_001809415.1. NCBI lineage: Bacteria > Bacillati > Actinomycetota > Actinomycetes > Micrococcales > Micrococcaceae > Rothia > Rothia sp. HMSC058E10. The sequence goes on from NZ_KV797641.1 coordinate 150,461, forward strand.
ATAAGCTCAACGCGCGAGAATTCCTCTGCATCAGCGGCAACCGCTCGGGTTACCTTCGCGGGATGCCGAGCATCCGAAGACGTTATATTTTTATCAGAATCGTGCTCAGTCTCGGCTTTGTGTTCCTGGTCAGTAGAAGTCTGCTCGGGTACCGAGGCATTTTCGCGATCAGATTCTTCTCCGGATTCACTGTCTGTCTCAGTATCGGCACTAGGGTCCCAGTAGCCTAGGTTCACCATCGCTAAATCATTCTCGGTGAATTCATCCTCAAATCGGCTCCCCTGCTGCTGCACGGCTGTCTTACCAGCAGAGTCGAAGGATTCTTCGCTCATGCGGTCTCCTCCCCTGCGTTTTTAACGTTCTCTGAAAAGGTAAGATCATCCGGGCTATCGCGATGTTCTGGGCTGTAGCCCTGCCCTGTATCATGTGCTGACACTGCCGGTTCAGCAGGAACAAAAGCACGCGCATATTCGGTAGCACGTACCGAAATCTCGGCAAGCGGCGCATCCTGATGTACGTCTACCGCGCCCTCTTTATACAGTTCTAAGAGCGCCAAGAAACGCACAACTGCGATGTCAAGTCCCTGAGCATCATGCACCAGTGCCGAAAATGTTACCGATGATACCGTCGGTTTACACGCAAGAAGTGCATCCAGAATATATTGTTCTTCGTGTGCAATCGTTGTTGAGGCGCCGTGAAGGTGCTCATTCAGTTCCTCAGCAACATCAGCCGGATTCGGTTCTAAATTAGTCGAAGGTTTCGGGGCAAATGCTTGCGCTGCAATACGCGCAAATTCCTCCACTCCCCCTTTGAAAACAAGCTCTGGAAGGGCCTTCACAAATACAGGTTCCAGCGCCACGGTCCGCGGAAAGCGCTGGGTCTCTTCGCGCCAACGATCAGCGAAAATAGCGGCTACCTCACGGTAGGCGCGGTACTGAAGCAACCGGGCAAAAAGCAAATCACGCGCTTCTAGAAGAGCCACATCCTGATCCAATGGCTCATGATTCTGCGGGAGTAGCCGGGCGGCTTTAAGCTCTAGCAGAGTCGCGGCCGTTACCAAAAAATCGCTTGCCTCGTCTAATGCGCGTTCGGTGCCCTGTGAATATAGGGCATGCAGATACTCCAGGAACTCGTCGGTTACTTCAGCAAGCGCAATGTCTGTGATATCGAGCTTACGACGTGTGATCAGTGTTAGGAGAAGGTCGAATGGGCCCTCAAAATTCGGTAAATTAAGCGTGAATCCAGCACCGTTCACCGGATTGGAGGCATCAGACGTCTCATGCGGTGTCGGTACCCTCACGGCAGCGACATTTTTGGTCATAGGTGACCGATTTCCTTTACTGGGGATTGCAGGATAACCTGCGAGATCATGAAAGATACGGGATGTACCGCCCATATTATACGTGCCTTGACACCATACCTTCAAGGTTTATAGGTGGTGTCAAGGCACATGGGATCCAGGATCTTATCGGGCTCCGCCCTTGTAAATAAGTTCACGGGCCACCTGCCGGTAAGCTTGAGCCCCGGTGTGGTTGCTGGCATATGAGAGGATAGGCTCTGCCGATACTGTAGCATCCGGGAATTTAACGGTTCGCTTAATCACGGTGTCAAAGACTTTATCTCCGAAGGCGTCAATAATACGTGCAAGCACTTCTTTAGAATGGATGGTACGGGCGTCAAACATGGTCGCAAGAACGCCGGTAATTTCTAGATCCGGGTTCAGGCGATCCTGCACTTTCTCGATAGAGTCCACGAGAAGCGCCACAGCTCGTAGGGCAAAGAATTCGCAGATAAGCGGGATGATAACGCCATGCGATGCTGTCAATGCGTTTACGGTTAGCAGGCCGAGCGAGGGCTGACAGTCAATCAGAATAACATCGTACTCATTCTGTACCTTACGTAAGGCTGAGGCGAGTACCTGCTCGCGAGCAACTTCGTTTACTAGCTGAACTTCAGCCGCAGAAAGGTCGATGTTTGCGGGAAGAAGGTCGATGTTCTCGATATCGGTCGGTAGAATAACATCGTTAATATCGACCTTACGATCCATCATCACGTTGTACACGGTCAGCTCAAGCTCATGCGGATTTGTACCGAAACCAGCGGACAGGGCACCCTGAGGATCGAAGTCTACAAGGAGCACTTTACGACCACACTCCGCAAGTGCAGCACCAAGGTTTATGGTTGAGGTCGTCTTTCCTACGCCACCCTTCTGATTCACCATTGAGATGATGCGGGCGGGACCATGTTGGCTTATAGGCGCAGGATCGGGATATTCACGTAGGGGTCGGCCGGTTGGTCCGAGTTCTTGTGCCGATGCTTCGGTCAACTTATCTTCACCTTCGTCAACGAATTTTCTCTTCATGTATAAGGTTACCCCACACACGCCCGCTCAGCAGGTTTGTGAGTTCGCTTTACGTACGAATTATGTTACATCGCGCTCTGTTCAGGTCTATAAACCAAATAATTCGGGAATTCTAGAGGCCCCGCTCACCATAAGCCACAGCATTATGTAATTCTCATGCTAAATCAGACCTTGCAATATGCGGGAAGGCGCTTTCCTCCTAGAAACAGATACACCTCCCCGCATACTTTTTAACTTATTGATCTTCCGGTAGCGTCACAGTATTTTTAATCTTTGGTTCAGCCACAACGGACATCTGTTTGGTGGGAGATTTTTGACTTACCGCATTATCCACGTATTGGTCACCGTGTAGTTCGCCGCCCATGGTGGATTCGTCAAAGGGGATCTCCCCTTTCAGCACCGCATGAACACGATCCATATCTACCTCTTTAACAATCTTCCCCATGAGTAACGTCGCCACTGCGTTGCCTGTGAAGTTAGTGACCGCACGTGCTTCAGACATGAAGCGATCGATTCCCACGATCAAGCCCACACCATTAACAAGGTCGGGGCGGTGCGACTGCAAACCGCCTGCCAGGGTCGCCAACCCTGCGCCCGAAACACCGGCAGCTCCTTTCGAAGCAATGATCATGAAGACCAGCAGAGAAATCTGCTCGCCTAACGCAAGTGGAGTCCCCATAGCCTCCGCGACAAAGAGGGCGCTCATCGTCAGGTAAATTGCGGTGCCATCCAGGTTAAAGGAATACCCCGTAGGAACCACAACGCCTACAACAGGCTTCGAAACACCTAAGTGCTCCATTTTGGCGATAAGACGCGGCAGCGCTGCCTCCGACGAGGATGTTGAGAAGATGAGGAGATATTCGCGTGCCAGATATTTCAACAGGGTAAAGATATTCACACCGGTTACGAGCTTGAGAATAGTGCCCAGAACGATTACGACAAAGAGAATACAAGTGATATAGAATGCCACCATCAAAATAAACATTGAGGAGATCGCACGGGAACCGGTAGAACCTACAACAGCTGCAATCGCACCAAGCGCACCAGCAGGCGCTAACCACATAATCATCATGAGCAGACGGAATACGAGCGCCTGACAGTAGGTCAGAAATTTGAGGATGGGAGCGCCAACCGGTCCCATCTTCTGCAGGGCAAAGCCGGTCAAAAGCGCTACGAAAAGGGTTTGCAGAATATTACCGCTTGTCAAGGCCGAAAGCAAAGAAGTCGGCACGATGTTGAGCAGGAACGAGACAGTGCTGTCACCGCCATGTCCTTCAGACGAATTTGGAAGCGTGTATTTCGTTGTTGCCGGGTCATAGTGCAGCGAGCTTCCCGGCTCGATAATATTACCCACAACCAAACCAATCCCTAAGGCAAAGGTCGACATGAGTACGAAGTACAGCAACGCCAATCCACCGACCTTGCCGACGGTTGCTGCCTTAGCAATAGACCCTACACCCAGCACAATCGTACAGAAAATTACAGGGGCGATCATCATCTTGATGAGAGCGATAAAACCAGTACCGATGGGCTGCAGCTCTTTTGCAAAATCGGGAACGGTCATTCCCAAGATACACCCAAGGATCACAGCGGCAATCACCGAGAGGTAGAGCATATGGGTTGGGTCTTTGTAGAACGGTTTCTTTGCGGATTCCGTACTCATTAATTCTTTCCTTTCGCGCCGGGGACGCACGGTGCTGTGTGTCTATACCGACCAGAACTTTATTGTTCCGGATTCAGGATGTTATACAGGCTACACCTACGGCAACATTAACGCGGGTGTTTTCTGACTAAAATATGCCATTGCAACAGAATATTTACATGTCTGTTACAAACAGCATAAATATTACATCTTTAGAGTGTAAATCGTATAAATAAGCTAAATTATAGTATCTTATTGGCGTATTTTCTCCTTAAACGCATATTTGTCGGCATAGCTATACAGACATAGTGTCGTCGTTCCTCGCAGCCATTCCCCACAGTCTACTTCTACTAATCACCTACTAAGTACGCTCATGTGCACGAGGATGCGCCATACGGTAAACCTCCAGCATCCCTTCCGGAGTAACCTTGGTATACACCTGCGTAGTCGCAATCGAGGCGTGTCCCAATAGTTCCTGAACCACGCGAATATCGGCGCCGCCCTGTACAAGATGCGTCGCAAACGAGTGTCGAATAGAGTGGGGCGAAAAATCAGAGCTCAGCCCTGCCTCCTCAGCTGCTTCTTTGAGGATAAGCCATGCTCCCTGTCGACCCAGCCGGCTCCCCCGCCCGTTGAGGAAAAGCGCAGCAGTACCTTTGCCGTGTGACGCAAACTTGGGGCGAGCGCGCACAATATAGTCTTCCAGCGCCCTCTGCGCGTAGGATCCCAAAGGTACTAAACGCTCTTTACCCCCCTTTCCAAAAAGGCGCACATACCCGGGAAGTGCAATAGATTCTCCGTTTTCATCGCGGGGTTTTTCGCCCAGGTGTATATCGTCCAGATCTGTTGCCAGCATCTCGCTCACGCGCGCACCGGTAGCATATAAGAACTCAAGTATCGCTCGATTACGCAGGCCGGTGGGAGTCTTAAGACTGGGAATGGCAAGGAGCTTTTGCATTTGCTCCACGGATACGGCTTTGGGCAATCGCTTCACATTTTTAGGCGGTTTCACGGCAGCGGCAGGATCGGTCTCCAGTATGCGCGAAGCATGCCAGAAACTATGCGCGCCACGAACTGCAGCCATGGTACGTGCAATTGAATTAGGGCCCAGCGGCATAGGCAGTGTGACATCACGCATACTCGTTGAAGGAGCCTTTGTCTGATCCGAGGTGTAGAGGGAAACCGCCAAAGACTCCAGGGCATCTTCGAGTTCCTCTGCTCGGGTATCAGATTCAGATGGTTTTTCTCCCTGACGTTTGCTGGGATGCCCCGAATCCCCGCTCTCCTCCGCACGCGGCAGTGTCGGTTGGGCAAGTTCACGCATAAAGGCACGCACATCGGCAGTGCGAATTCGGTGGGCATCAATGATACCGCGTGACGCCATAAATTCTACATACCGCCTTAAATCACGTGAATACGAAGCTATCGTATTCTCGCTGCTGCCTTTTTCAACTCGCAGGTGAATAAGATACTGTTCAATATCCCGCTCAAGCGGACTTATACGATGTATTCCTTCGCTCAGGTGCTGAGAAACCATAGCGAATTATTCCTCGTGTTTAAAAGTTTCGGGTCGGATACGGCGCCCTCCCAAGTAAGGGTGAAAATCCCAGGTATCGGCGGCTTCTCGCAGGGGCAGTTGCTCTTGCTGAGCCTCGACTGCGCAATATGACGCTAGAATAGCCTGAATAGCCAAACCGTTATGTAGTTGGCCCGCGAGCACAAGGCGTACGGCCTGTTCAAGCGGAACCCACCGGTAGGTAATCTCCGCTTCTTCGCCCCTGCGTACTATACGGTTTGCTTCAGGAACTTCATACAAGTCTTGGGCAAGGTATATACGGCCCGCTTCCGAAGCGGCTCCCGGAGTCGTGTAATAATCGACCAAGCTGCGCCAGTGATGAGCTCCAAGGTCGGTTTCTTCCGCGAGTTCGCGCTGGGCTGCATGAAGAGGGTCTTCACCAGTAATATCAAGAAGTCCTGCGGGAACCTCCCAGAGGTTCATACGCACGGGATGTCGATACTGACGCAGAAGCAGAATCTCATTCCGGTTGTTCAACGCGGCAACCGCAACGGAACCGGGCATGTCGATAACATCCCGCGTTAAAGTGGTACCGTGCCCGTCGAGATCATAATGTTCCACGGCTGCTTGGAGAACATATCCGCTATACTGCACCTCACGGCTTAGGATTTCTCGCGTTGAGGGAGCATCGATCACATCAGCATACATAGGATCTATTCGATGCGGATTCTTGTTCTCTGAAGTGTTCATATCCCTATTCTAATTTGCATACGTGTGGTCGCCAGAGTCAGAACCTTAAGGACAGAGCTATCAGCTGACAGCGCTGACGTTTCTATTTTCCTTTGGCAGAGCAAAGTCGCGGACTACATCGGCAGTCCGCGACTTCTTATAAAGAAAGTTCTTACTCTTTACCGCTACGCTTGAGAGCTGCTTTCACCAGACCCGCAAAAAGCGGATGCGGCCGCGTAGGACGCGAACGGTACTCCGGATGCGCCTGAGTCGCCACATAGTAAGGATGCACATCAGCGGGGAGCTCAACATACTCCACAAGCGAGGAATCCGGCGAAGTACCGGAGATAACCAAGCCAGCCTTCTCAAGCTGTTCACGGTACTCGTTATTAACTTCGTACCGGTGACGATGCCGTTCCGCCACTTCGGTCTCGCCATAGGCCTGAGCAACCTGTGAACCGGGAACCAGATTAGCTGTGTACAGACCCAAACGCATGGTTCCGCCCAAATCACCTGCGCCTTCCACAAACTGCTTTTGTTCTTCAATCGTGGCAATGACCGGCATTGATGTCTCCGGGTCAAACTCGGTTGAGGATGCATCAGAAAGATTCAAAACGTTTCGAGCGTACTCAATCACCATGGACTGCAGCCCCAGGCAAATGCCCAGAGTAGGAATCTTATGTTCACGAGCATATTTCAACGCGCCGATCTTGCCGTCCAGACCGCGAATACCGAAACCGCCGGGTACTAAAATGGCATCCATATCGTGCAGCTGATGGTCTGCGTCTTCATCGGTGGCGCATAGATCTGCAGCGACCCATTTGATATTGACCTTTGCATTATTCGCAAAGCCCCCGGCGCGCAGAGCCTCAGAAACCGAGAGGTATGCATCGGGAAGATCGATATACTTACCCACGAGGGCAATGTTAACGTCGGCGGAGGGGCGGTGCACCGCATCCAACAAACGATCCCACTGCGTGAAATCGGGTTCGGGGGCAGTCATGCCAAAGTATTCCAGAATATAATCGTCGAGCTTCTGGGAATGAAGGGTTTTGGGAATATCGTAGATGCTGGGGGCATCGGGACATGAGATAACGGCGGCAGTATCAACATCGCAGGCGTTACCGATTTTGGCGCGGTGCGATTCCGGAACATCACGCTCACAACGCAGAATCAAGCCATCGGGCAGGATACCCAAACCACGTAATGCTGCAACGGAATGCTGAGTAGGCTTCGTTTTGAGTTCGCCGGAAGGGCCGATAAAGGGGACCAAAGATACATGGAGGAAAAACACGTTCTGACGTCCAACGTCACGGCGTACTTGGCGTGCCGCTTCCATAAAGGGCAGCGATTCAATATCGCCTACCGTACCGCCGATTTCGGTGATGATGATATCGGGCGCGTTTTCGATTTCGGCGGCGTAACGCATACGTGCTTTGATTTCATCAGTGATATGAGGAATAACCTGCACGGTATCGCCCAAATATTCTCCGCGACGTTCTTTTGCGATAACGGTCGAGTACACCTGACCGGTTGTAACGTTAGCGGATTGGTCAAGGTTCTCATCAAGAAAGCGTTCGTAATGCCCAATATCAAGGTCTGTTTCAGCACCATCGTCAGTTACAAAGACTTCGCCGTGCTGGAAAGGGTTCATGGTACCGGGGTCTACGTTAAGGTACGGGTCAAATTTCTGCATCGTGACCGATAGACCACGAGAACGTAGAATCTGACCGAGAGAAGAAGCTGAAAGACCTTTACCGAGAGAAGAAGCAACACCACCCGTAACAAAGATTTGGCGGGTTACCTTACCGTTAGCGGACGCGTTAAGAGCGTTATTATTTTCATTCACCACGGAATTCAAGCTTACCATTTTCTTTTCCCCTATCCAATAGAACACTAACGGACGAGAGCGTTTCTCTTCCCTAGATTTAATGAGCTCTTTCCCGTATTTCGCGCAGTTTTTACGCCATAATAAACGCTTCATCTACCGCTGAATACCGTGTTACACCACAACGGCCTCTAGAAATATCTGCGACCCAATACTACCGAATATCCTTGGAATGCTCCTCAGATATATCAGCTATGACCGTTGTCTTTTCAGCACCTGTTTACTCAAGCTGACCCCCTGCGCGTAAAAGCTCCCGCGCGTGTTCTTGGGCTGCTTCCGACTGATCGTGTCCGGCGAGCATACGAGCGAGTTCTACAACACGCTCTTGGTCAGAAAGTACCTGTACTTTCGATAACGATGCGTCATCATTTTTAAGGACCAGAATATGCTGATCCGCGAAAGCCGCAACCTGTGGTAGGTGAGTTACCACCAAAACTTGTACATGCTGGGCAAGCATTGCAAGCCTGCGACCGATCTCAATAGCAGCCTTACCGCCAACGCCCGAATCTACTTCGTCAAAGATAAAGGTAGGTACCGGATCAACTTCTGCCAACACAACCTCCAACGCAAGCATTACGCGCGAAAGCTCACCTCCAGAGGCGCCTTTCCCAAGTGGACGAGGGATTGCCTCACGATGCGGAGCAAGCATAAAGGTCACTGTGTCACGACCATGAATTGAAAATTTATCTGCCTCGGCAACTTCAACAACAAGAGAAGCATTCGGCATGGCAAGCGCGGTTAGTTCTTCACTAACAGAATCCGCCAAGCGCGAAGCGGCTTCTTGACGCGCTTTCATAAGCTGAGCTGCTTGCTCTCCTAAAGCCTGACGCAGGTCGGTGAGCTCTTGTTCCAGAGATTCCTGTCGCGCTGGATCATCAACAAGGCGAGTCAGGCGATCACGAGATTCTTCGGCCCACTCAAGGACTTCCGCAATATCTGCACCATATTTTCGCGTCAAATTTTTCAGCTGCGCACGACGCTCCTGTACCTGCGCTAGGCGTTCAGGCCCTTCAGAATCTAACGAGGTCGAATAGGTAGAGATATCGGTGGCAACATCGGTCGCCAGAACTAAAAGTTCGTTGACCCGTTGAGCTAAATTCTCTATATCGCTATCGGCACCGGCTTGTCCCAGAAGAGATGTATGGGCCGCATCCAGAAGACTCAGTACATTGGCCTCTGCGCCTTCCGCATATTCACTGCCAGACAGCGCCGCCGCTGCAACGTCGGTTGCGGTACGAAGCGCCTCAACATTCATCAGTTTGATGCTTTCGTTCTTGAGCGCTTCATCCTCGCCTATTTGCGGGTTTACAGAGTCTATTTCTTCAAGCGCACCCTGCAAGCTTTGTGCTTCTAATGCTCGAGCACGAGAATTCTCACGAACCTCTTTATATTCAGCGGCTGCTACTCGGTACCGCTCATAGGTATGCTGGTATTTCTCTAGCAGGCTAAAAAGTTTCTCACCCGCATAAAGGTCTAGTGCACGACGTTGCTCGCTGGTAGATTTGAGACGCAACTGATCCGACTGACCGTGCACAGCTACAAGAGTTTGCCCAATCTCTGAAAGCTTACCGATAGGCGCGGTGCATCCTCCTACATGTGCCCGAGAGCGCCCAGAAGCATTAACGGTGCGAGCTAAGAGAAGTTCGCTTGTTTTTTCATCTACCGGGTCAGCTGTTCCACCCACTTCTTCCGCGAGGGTCAAAGCCTTATGTTCTTGAGGTAGGCGCACGATGGCTTCCGCTAAAGCGCTCTTTGCCCCTTGACGCACACTTGCAGCATCACTACGTGCCCCGAGAAGCATACCAAGTGCCGTAACGACCATAGTTTTACCGGCACCAGTTTCACCTGTTAGAACCGACAACCCGGGCTGCAAGGGTAATCGAGCATCAGTAATAATGCCCAAGTCCCGAATATGGATTTCTTCAATCACGATGCGTCTACCTTAAAGTCCTTACCGCATAGGGGCTGGAGTCGTACCACATACGCAAGCTATGTGCGGCTCTATTGCACTGACCGACTTCCTGTTGGAGCACCCCAAACATTCGGTTTTCGTGTGAGTACCAGATATAAATCAATGAGGCTCTTGTGAGCTGTTTTTTTCACCGGCATCACACGCCTCACGCTCTTCCTCAGAGGTTGGGCCTCGCCATCCTCGAATAGGCAGAGCAAACTTACGAACCAGCCGTTCAGAGAACGGGGCGGGGTGGATACGTGCCAAAAGCACTGGTTTTTCAGATTTACGCACCTCAATACGGGAGCCGGGCAGCAGATCATTCATACGTCGTCCATCGCACCACAACACACCGGATGCACCATGAGCCATCATTTCAACAGCTACCATAGAAGACGGAGATGCTACTAGCGGTCGTGCAAAAAGGGCATGTGCTGAAAGCGGCACCAATAATATAGCTTCTACCTCGGGCCAGACTACCGGTCCCCCACCTGAAAATGCGTATGCGGTGGATCCCGTGGGCGTACCTATCACCACACCATCACAGCCAAATGTGCTTATTGGCTTACGATCTACCTCAATGATGACCTCAATCATCTTCTCGCGGTTGCCTTTTTCAACGCTTACTTCATTAAGCGCCCAATCCGTATGAACACGTTTCTCCTCGTGCCATACTTCAATGTCGATTGCCATACGCTCTTCGACCGCATACTCGCTCTTGACGATGCGGTTTACAGTTTCTTGCAGATCACTTTCTTCCGATTCCGCTAAGAATCCTACGTGTCCCAGATTCACGCCGATCAGCGGAATGCTTGTATGTCGCACCATTTCTGCAGCACGCAAGATAGAACCATCACCGCCGAGGACCATACCAAGCTCAATATCAATAAGCGCAACACTCTCATGCACCACCTGCACAGGCACCGGATCGTCCCAATTTTCCGTCAAGGCTTCCAGATCAGAACGGTTCATCACGGGCACTAGACCTGCACTATGCAGCTGTTTACACGCCTGGCGGGCTGCATCCCGTGCTTCTTTGCGGCCAGTATGCGCAAAGACTAGAATTTTACGATTTTCCGTTATTGACACGTTCTACCCTCCTCACAGCAGGCATTATTTGCGAATTATCCCATGACTACTTCTTTAGTATAGCCGAATTTCCCATTATACTGGAACATATTTTCTAGAATATTATTTCGATGGAAAGGTTTGTTTGTTATTTCTGCTTCTTGCACCATAAGAAAAATTCGACGTTACCATCTTGCCCGGGTAAAGGGCTTTGCACAGTATCTATCACGCTAAGACCACATGATTGAGCCGAGTCTTGCACCTTACGCACGGCGAAAGCATGTGCTTGAGGATCTGTAACCACTCCTGCACGCCCAATTTGATGTTTTCCTACTTCAAATTGTGGTTTCACCATGAGCACTAAGTCCCCATCTTCCTCGGTCACCTGTGCAAGAGCACCTATGACTAACGTCAACGAGATAAATGATAGGTCAGAGACAACTAGGGAAACTAAGCCCCCAATATCCTCTGGAGTTAGATAACGCACGTTAAGACCTTCATAAGCATCAACTCGAGGATTCATGCGCAAAGACTCAACAAGTTGACCGTGACCCACGTCAACTGCTGCAATATGTGAAGCCCCACGGCGCAAGAGTACGTCGGTAAATCCTCCGGTAGAGGCACCTGCGTCCAGACAGCGACGGCCGGCTACAGTTATGTGCGTAAAAATATCTAAGGCACCAGCAAGTTTATGCCCGGCACGACTCACGTATTCTGTAAGAGGGCTTTCTTGTACCTGTACATCATCGTCACGATGTACAGGCTGCGATGCCTTATACACAATTTTCCCATTAACACTCACGCACCCGGCATCAATAAGTTTTGCCGCTAAAGTACGAGATGCAGCAAGCCCATGCTCGGCAAGAAATTTATCGAGCCGCACCTAGGAGTTCTCCCCGGGTTCTCGGGAGAAACGTACATTATCTTCGAGGTTATCAACTAAGGTTCCATAGGCCCGAATACGCTCTACAGGATCCATCGCTAAAACAGCCTGCAGCTGTGTTTCAAACTCCTGGTAATCAGCTTCTTCAAGGGACTCATGGCTATCAGCATTTTCTGTAGAGTTTTGTTGTTTCTTACCCATAAGTTAAACCTCGGGAAGACCTTGAATATTCGGGGTCACAGCCTGCTCCGGATGCGCCGCCCACCAGGCAGCGCAGGCTACGCGCCAGGCTTCTGCTTCCGCATCGCTGCCGGAAAAGTCATCTGGCGCGAAAGAGCCTTGGACGGTTAAATAGATATTGTTTCCCTGTACCTTGGCAGTCCATGATGGTCCATGCGCTGTAATCGCGTGGTCCTCATGGAGAATTTCGATCTGTGGATATGGTTCGAAAAAGTCATCAAGAGTGCGCAAAATATATGTGGGACGTTGTTCAGGGACCGCCGATATAACATCCTGATAGGTCTGCACGCCGGTCAGCACAAGTGCACCCGCCATATGAGCTTTGTTGGCTCCCAGAATATCGGTGTCAAGGCGGTCCCCTACAATAACGGGCTTTGAGGCTTTTACTGATTGAGCCGCAGTCTCAAAAATAGCGGCTTCAGGTTTCCCTGCGACTATCGGAGTACGGCGTGCTGCGATGCCTACCGCCGCTACTAGAGTACCATTACCGGGCGCTTGCCCTCGTTCCTTAGGAATAGTTTGGTCTGTGTTCGTGGCAACCCATAAGACGTTCTGATCAGCGAGAGTGTACGCTGCCTCTGCCAAATCTTCCCAGCTGAGTTGCGGGTTAAAACCCTGAACCACGGCAACAGGGTTGTCGGACTGTGATGATACAGGCTCCAACGCGACAGCCCGCAGACAATCTGCTAAAGCTTCAGTACCGGTAACCAGAATTTTAGACCCGGCGGGCACATGTTGAGCCAATAAAGCCGCACCAGCCTGGGCAGAACTGACAACACGTTCCGCCTGCGTGCGCACGCCTAAATCTTGCAGGTGAGCCGCTACAGATTCTACGGAGCGCGAGGCATTATTAGTCACAAAGACGACGGGAACCCCACTGCTTTCAGCGCGGTTCAAGGCTTCTGGCGCTCCCTCAATAGCGTAGGATCCAGCGTATACTACCCCGTCGAGATCTGAAAGTAAGGCATCGTACTGAGCTAGTAGGGGTTCGCTCGTCATAATGTTCAATTCTTTCTGGTTATAGACAAAGCAAGTAGCCTCAGGCGAGGGACGGATAGTTTCTACTGCTCTGTTTCATTTTGGGAAGGCTTCGTTTCATATTCAGAAGATGCAACCGCCAAGTTCTTTGACTTGTCAGAACTATATGTCTCTTCCTTCTCTGGCTGTGTTCCCTCGTCAGTATTGCTTTGTTGTTCGAGGTCTTCTAGCACAGGTTCCTCAGGTTCAAAGAGCTCGGATTCACCATAAATATCGAAAATCTCAGGCTCGGCGAACTCACCCTGTCCCAAAGCGGCTTCGGCCCTGAACGCGAGGCGTGCCCACTGTTCTGCTTCCTGGCTTCGTCCTGCATTATCTAGAGCCTCGGAATATGCTGTGAAGAGTCGAGGGCTGTATTCGAAAGCCCGTTTTGGGTTTAGCTGCGGAATTTGAAGGGCCGATATCGCTTGCGATTTTTTGCCCTGATCTGCATATATCCCAGATTCAACAATGGCGAGTTCAACGCGAACCGGGGCAGGAAGCTCTTCACGTTTAGCTTCCTCTATCATGTCAAGAGCTTTAGAAATACGGTTAAGAGCGCGCTCGCAGTCTACGAGGAGCGCAAGATGATCCAGAGAACCGCTTATGCGACGATGCGTACGTAATTCACGTAATGCTAGTTCGTAATCTTCAGCGACATATGCGGCGACACCTACAGCCTCACGTACCGCAGAAATACGTCCTGCGCTTCGAGACGCAGCAACAGCATGCTCTAGCGCAAACTGGGGATCAAGCTCCAGATATCGTCCAGTCATAACAAGATGTTTTGCAACGGTAGCGGCATTCCTAGACTCAAGTGCGCGAAGTTGACGGCTTGTAGCACTATCTAACTCACGACCTGTTACATCACTGTCAAGCTCAGGCGCCTTTGGTTTGGCAGGACGATAACCCGCCCGACCGTCAACAGATCGCACGTTCTCCTGAGACTCTGCCTTATACACGTGCTGCCTAGGTGACTTACTCCGAAAACCGAAACGATGCGATTTATTCGGGTTTTTCAAATCGTTTTGGCGTCCTCCATCGCTATCCTTATGATTTGCCCCAGCCCCATCAGAATGTTGAGCGTTAGTGTGGTAGTTACTCTTCTGGGAGTTTTTCGCAGTGGAAGCACCAATAGCACCCTGCTTATTTTTAGACTGGGGGGTCTCAGACATGAATCTCCTCAAAGGGGAAGGCGGGATCAACACAGAATCTTCGCTACAAATTTTGGAAGATAATCTCAGGGTGCTAAATGCACCTTTTATATTCTAGTACAGGTTGGCATAGACCGATACCCTAGAGATGCTAGATCACAAGATAACTTTGTCTACTGCATCTACTCGTAGAAGGCGGGCTACCGGGTTGGGGTTGTTTGGTAAAAACCAC
>NZ_KV797642.1:0-23211 GCF_001809415.1 Rothia sp. HMSC058E10
GAGTATCGCCATAAAGTCGTTAGGAGCTGGCAGCACAAAAATAATTAGCGCTATACGTTTCTATATCTTAACCATATATTTCGCACCTAGCTTGCAGGTGCCTCTTTTCTGTCCTCCCCTCGTACAATAGAATTTTGACTAAAAAATCTACGCCCAGGAGTCAAGTCACCATGAGTACGCCCGCGCATCACGCCTCTGGTCAGCAGAGCATCCCAACCCCCTATGAGGATCTGCTGCGCGAAATTCTTGATGAGAACCGTGATGCTATTGCCGCCGATGCTCAGCGCAAAGACCGTACGGGCACCGGCACGTTCGGCGTATTTGGGCGGCAGATGCGCTTCGATCTGCGTAACTCTTTCCCCCTGATTACTACCAAGCGTGTGCACTTCAAATCGGTAGCGGTCGAGCTTCTGTGGTTCCTGCGCGGCTCCTCAAACATACGTTGGCTGCAGGAACGCGGCGTGACTATATGGGATGAATGGGCTGACGAAAATGGTGACCTCGGTCCGGTCTACGGGGTGCAGTGGCGCTCCTGGCCCACCCCCGACGGCGGCACCATCGACCAAATCGCGAAAGTGATCGAATCTCTCAAAACGAACCCGTCGTCACGCCGCCACATTGTCTCGGCATGGAACCCCGCCGAGGTTGATGAGATGGCACTGCCGCCCTGCCACGCCATGTTCCAGTTTTACGTGCACGAGCGCCCTGACGGTGTGAAGGAACTATCGTGCCAGCTGTACCAGCGCAGCGCCGACATGTTCTTGGGTGTACCCTTCAATATCGCCTCCTACGCCCTGCTGACCTACCTGATCGCCCACGAGGTCGGTATGGAACCCGGCGAGTTCATATGGACAGGCGGCGACTGTCATATCTACTCCAACCACCTGGAACAGGTGAAAAAGCAGCTCGGTTACGGCAACGACCCCGAGGGTAATCCCTATCCCCCGCGTGAGCCCTACCCGTACCCCAAACTCGTTATCAAAACGAAGAAACCTTCTATTTTTGATTACGAGTATGAAGACTTTGAGCTCATCGATTATAAGCATCATCCGGGGATTTCTGCCCCCATCGCGGTTTAGGACAATCGATGCGTGAAGATGAATCCCCCTCCCCCGCACAACCGTGCCTCGGCGCTATTTGGGCGCAGACCGATGCGGGTATTATTGGGCGCGACGGCACCATGCCCTGGCGTGCCCCCGAAGACCTTGCGCATTTCAAAACCGTCACCATGGGTAAGCCCGTCATCATGGGGCGGCGCACCTGGGAGTCTTTTCCACCGCGTTTTCGACCGTTGCCTGAGCGCACCAATATCGTCATCAGCCGCAGTATTACGAGCGATTCAGCCGCGCCTCTTAAAGGCGATGGCGCGCTTTGGGTTCCGTCGCTGGATGCGGCTCTCACCCTCGCGGGCAACACACCTTTAACGCCCAACACTACCCAGCACCCAGATGCGGCACATCAGCGAGTTACTGCCTGGATCATTGGCGGCGGCTCCGTCTATGCGGAGGCGCTTTCCCGCGAGGATTTACCTTCCTTTGGTCGCGTCGAGATTATCGAACGCACCTTCTTCTATTGTCAGGAAGGTAACGAGATTACGGGTGATACCTACGCCCCCGAACTCGCGGTAGAAGGATTTATGGCTGCGGACGAATCGGCGCGATGGCGCATCCTGGGTGAAAGCGCTTGGGAGAAGAGCGAGCGCGGCTACCTGCTGGATGCTTCGGGCGGGAAAAATCCCATGTATTATTCATTTCAGACCCTAGCCCGCCTCTGATGTACCTGGCGCGGAAATTCCCTACAACAACGTTCGCCTGTGCGAACGGCAAAGTGTAGTCTCGTTTGTCTGAGGTACATTCGTTCACCTCGCAACGTCTTACACCACAGCTCATCACGCTCCTCACACTTCACCTGGTCTTTTCCCATACTGACTAGGGGTTATGACGCTGTTCCACGCGATATGTGGCACACGGGGTAGACTAGAAATTATGAATTTTAATCCCGGTGACTCAGTAGGTTTTGTAGGTTGGCGCGGCATGGTTGGTTCCGTGTTGATGAAGCGCATGCTTGAAGAGAACGATTTCAACGATATTCCTCCCGTTTTTTTCACAACCTCCAATGTGGGCGGTGAAGCCCCCACCTTCGACGGCACGCTTGAACCTTCTACGCTGAAGGATGCGTACGATCTGAATGAGCTTCACCAGCATAAGATTATTGTGACCGCACAGGGCGGTGACTACACGAAAGAGGTTCACCCGAAGCTGCGCGAGTCCGGCTGGGAGGGGCTGTGGATTGATGCCGCTTCTGCCCTGCGCATGAACAATGATGCCATTATCGTGCTCGACCCCATTAACCGTGATGTGATTGACCGCGGGCTCGAATCCGGTGTGAAAGATTTTATTGGCGGCAACTGCACCGTCTCATGCCTGCTCATGGGGCTGGGTGGTCTCTTCAAACAGGGTCTGGTGGAATGGACCACCTCGATGACCTATCAGGCGGCTTCAGGGGGCGGCGCCCGTCATATGCGCGAGGTTCTGGGGCAGTTCCGCGACCTCGGCAATGAGGTGTCTGCCGAGCTTAACGATCCGGCAGCGGCGATCCTGGAGATCGACCGTAAGGTGCTCGCTAAGCAGCGTTCGGGTGACCTTGATACCGCGCAGTTCGGGGTTCCGCTTTCCGGCTCGCTAATCCCGTGGATTGACTCTGACCTGGGCAATGGGCAGTCCCGCGAGGAATGGAAGTCTGATGCCGAGACCAATAAAATTTTGGGTCTTGAGGGCGATAACCGTGTGATTATGGACGGTTTGTGTGTGCGTATCGCGGCCATGCGTTCGCATTCTCAGGCGCTCACGATGAAGCTGACCGACGACCTGCCGGTTGCCGAGATTGAGCGTATTATCGCTGAAGATAACCAGTGGGCCCAGGTGGTGCCGAATACTAAGGACGCCACGATGGAGGGTCTGACTCCGGTTGCCGCTTCCGGCTCGCTGAATATTCCGGTGGGGCGCATCCGCAAGTTGGCGATGGGCCCGCAGTATATTAGTGCTTTCACGGTGGGCGACCAGCTGCTGTGGGGTGCCGCCGAGCCGGTGCGCCGCATGCTCAAGATCGCGGTTGGAAAGCTCTAAAGTAGCCTTCTCAAAGTATTCGTGGGCGCGGTGCCGTAAGAACGGTTCCGCGCCTACGTATGTTGAGTCTAGCCCACAAGCTTTGAACGATATGCGTGGGAATGAGCAAAACGTTGCCTGTACCCGCGCCTCTTGGTGAATAAGCTTTCTGGTTGCCCCGAACCTAGCGGATAAACGTCTGCCCCCGCATCCTCAATCAGGATGCGGGGGCACAGGTTCAAAGTAGACAGGTACGTCTTTCAGGCTATACTTTACGCGCAGCCTTCTGGGCTTTTCGTTTTTCACGCCAGGCTACGTAGCGGTGCCAGAGTGAAATCACTAGCTTTTTGAGTCGCTGATTCAGACGATGCGCCCATGCGAACTCGGTTCCCCAGATTCCCAAACCGATAAAGATAAACAGCCAGCCGGGGCCAGGTGTGACAAGCATAATCAGACCGGCAATGAAACAGAAGCCGCCTACGGCAATCACAAGAGGCTTGTAGAGATGTTTCAGCACCGGGTGAGCGTGCATCCGAGCTTTCTTTTTCTCTAGCCACAGGTGAAACTTGCTGGTTTCACTCTCTGTAACTTCATCCTCTAAGGTTTTCACACATCACCTCTTCTCAGGGCGGCTCTCACCTGTGCGTACACGATACATCAACAGCCTAGCACCCGCGCCTGGGAACTCCCTGATAACCTAACATCGTAAAAAATATCTTTTATGACACCCTCACTATCGCGGCGCCAAAAGATTATAGTATTGTTATCACAACACCTTAATAGCGGACAAGGTTTATAAATATTTGATAACAATATGGCAATGTCTTCTATTTTTAGACCTTTTACCTCATATTAAGGAAATGCACCTCTACACACGCAGAGAGAATCATGGAAAAAATTTCCTATACAACAGAATTTACACTCTGGCCGGTTCCCCATGCCCGACCCCTGGTTGATGGAAAGCCAGAGTCGGGTGCGCATCCAGCAGAATATTTGCATCCCGGCAAACTGCATCTTGAAACGAGCGATGATAATTACGTTGATTTATACATCGTTCCTCCCCTTTTTAAACCCGGATATCCCCCGGGATACCAGTTTTATGCCGATCTTATTTTTAGCAATATTTATATTGCACAAGATTTACAGTTTTATTATCGAGCATTTCATGATGAATTACAGTTTGCGGTATCCTCTGATACTATTTGGCAAAATCGCGACCATCAATATGCTGTAGCAATTGTTGACAAAGATTTGAACCTAAGCTGGACTCTGCGCGATTCCGACCCCTTGCGCATGGAATTTATCGAAACCGTTATCAACACCATTCACGCAAGCATGTTCAAGATGCCCCCCATTCTTGCCGAGGGCGAGTATATGGAGTTTATGAATGAGAGGAATATTCTGGACTCCGCTCACCTATGCTGCGGCGATCGTGTTCTTCGCGCGATTGATGTTAAGGCACACACGAATGACCCCGTGCGAGTTCTCACGGAAACCGATTACAGCGCTGTTATACGCGGTACCGTCTATCCCAGTGCCCGACTCATCTGGAGCGTCCCTCTAGAAGATGCACGCTACTGGCACAACGCCTACAACGTTTTGACTGTTGATCCGGTCATTGGCGCTAAGATCCCCGCCGATGTGCGCGCCATCTTAGAGCATCTGCCCGCCGCGCCCGCCTATACACAGGGACACTCGTAGGTTACTGCGGGTCTTACCCCGCATATCCAATCGGTATTAGATACGTGATGGCCTGCCCGTGGGCCATGAGGTGCTGGCACACTGTCAGGTTTCGCAGGATGCGGTACCGCATCCTGCCTCCACCCGAGATGCCGATAATACACCCCGGGCTCCTCTGCTAGCGTGGGATATTGTCGATACAAATCACGACCGCATGGCCTGTATTCGCGCCGTTTTCGGGCGTATCGCCAGGTTCTCGCGGCTAGACAGTGCTGTGCTGCCTGCGGGCGAACACTATATTTCCCGGGACTCTCAGAGGGTTTAAGACCTTATATGACATGTTTAGGTCATTACTACCTTATGTTGATGTAAACTATAGACACGGGAACAAAATTCCCCTTTAGGTACCTAACCCTCGTAACTACCTCCGCATTATCTTAGGCTCCTCATGGCAAAGACCTCTCTGACAGCACGATTAGAAACTCTCCCCTTTACTAAGAAACACACCAAGCTCTTGGGCGTCACCGGTATCGGCTGGGCGCTCGACGCCATGGATGTTGGGCTTATCTCCTTCATCATGGCGGCACTGACCAAACAGTGGGCGCTCTCCCCCACCGAAACAAGCTGGTTAGGCTCCATCGGCTTTTTAGGTATGGCTCTGGGCGCCACCGTCGGTGGGCTTCTCGCCGACCGTTTTGGACGACGCTACGTTTTCGCCGCAACGCTACTCATCTACGGTTTGGCGACGGGCGCATCCGCACTCGCCGGTTCACTAGCCGTTTTGATGGTTTTCCGGTTTATTGTGGGGCTGGGGCTCGGGGCTGAGCTGCCGGTCGCATCCACGCTGATGTCGGAATTTTCGCCGCGCGCTATTCGCGGTCGCGTGGTCGTTATTTTAGAGGCGTTTTGGGCACTCGGATGGATTCTTGCGGCGCTTATCGGCACCTTTGTTGTGCCGAACCCAAACGGCTGGCGGTGGGCACTTGCCATCGGCGTGATTCCGGCACTGTATTCGCTGATTATTCGCTGGGGAACACCCGAATCCGTGCGGTTCTTAGAGTCGAAAGGGCGCATTGACGAGGCAGAACGAGTGGTTGCCGAATTTGAGAGCTCTGCGGCCCTCAGCACACGTGCTCACGCGGATGAAACCAACCGTGACAATGCACCTGAGACCCCTGCCAACGATGCCCAGGAGGCAACCTCCATCTGGTCGGCTCCACTGCGTAAACGCACGCTGGCGCTGTGTACCGTATGGTTCTGCATTAACCTCTCGTACTACGGGGCGTTTATCTGGATACCCTCGCTGCTGAGCGCACAGGGTTTCAGCCTAGTGAAGTCCTTCGCGTTTACCCTGATTATGACCTTGGCGCAGCTGCCCGGCTATGCAGTGGCCGCCTACCTGATTGAGAAGTGGGGGCGCCGAGCCACCCTCGCCGTATTTTTGGCTGGTTCAGCAGGCGCGGCGGTATGCTACGGCCTCTCACATTCGGATTTCTACATTATCCTCAGTGGGTGCTTCCTCTCGTTCTTCAACCTGGGCGCATGGGGCGCACTCTACGCCATTAGCCCAGAAGTATTCCCCACCCGGCTGCGCGGCACCGGCACCGGCACGGCGGCCGGACTGGGGCGCATCGCCTCGATTCTGGCGCCGCTTATCGTTCCGCCGCTCATCTCTTTCGGCGGCACCGGAGTACTGTTCGCTGTTTTCGCGGCGGCATTCCTTCTGGCGGCGGTTACTACCTTCGCGCTGCCCGAAAAGCGCGGGAAATCGCTCTAGCTGCTAAAACCTTCAACACAGGAATGATGTGAAGCATAGTGTGCCGAGAAGGTGGGAATCTCTCACCTTCTCGGCTTTTTTCTTTGTTTATCAGGTGCTCGTGGAGTCGCAGAAGACATAGGGTGCATAATCTGCGGGGCACGCCGCAGACACACTATGAGGCGTTGACGTATTTCCAGGTGCCGATACGTTATGATGGCTAAACATCGTGTGTTGCCGCCTCATTATTGTGTACAGGGTGGGGCTCAGTGCGTATCTCAAGTGAGATAGAACAGTCTAGACATCAACCTCAAGGAGCGCGGCATGGCAGAAACCCCCGCAGTCACCTATATTCCCTGGCCAATTGCCCACACGCCCGCGCCGCTTGAGAACGGTGAACCGGTCGCAGGCAGGCATCCTGCTGAGTATCTGGGACCCGGGGTGCTGCACTATATCGGTTCGGAATTTCACCTGATGGCGGAGCTGAACCCGTACCCTTTCGATCCCAAAAACCCGCATCGGTTTAGGGGTGAACTGGTGCATCGGTACACGTATTTCTCAGGCAATATCACGTTTAGTTTCAAAGCTGATGAGGATTATCTTTACTTCACGGCGCACGTTTTTCTGGCCTGGCAAGAGCCCTCTGACCGCACGTACGCGCGCGCCCGGGTGGATCGTAATTTCGCTTTTCACTGGGAGCAGCACGATGATGACCCGCAGCGTTCGGTCTATATTGAGGCGGTCTTCATGGCGCTGTACCGCAGCCTCAGCGTTGAGCATACGGCGCTTGAGGACGGTGAGTTCCTAGACCTGAACGAAGACACGTGTTACTATTCATACCATATGCGCCAGGGTGACAATATTATTCGGCTAGCGTACGTTACCAAATGCAGTTCTCGAACATACCTTGACGTGACGACCGACTACCGGGCAACGGTTTTGAGCTACTGCCACCCTCCGGCGCAGCTGGCGTGGAGCGTTCCGACCGAGGATGCGCGCTACACATTCGAACATACCGATCCCCTTATCTATCCCCCAGAGACCGGGGAAAAAATTCCCGAGTATGTGCGCCGCATACTCCCCCATCTGCCGACAGCACCCTACCGGCAAGCCGCCCGTTCCTACCCGCCCGCCTCAGAGTATGGTGCGGTCTTTACGCACTGGCCTATGACGGTTCAGCAGGGTGAGGATATTCGTGGTGCCCAGTATCCGTGGCAAAAGCTCGTTTCCGGGGAGTTTTTAATTCAAAGCCCGCAAAGCGCCCCCTTCAGAATGTATCTGGATGCCTGCGAACCCGATTGGGATTCCATGAAGGGCGACCACGATACCTACGCCGAGCTAATGCCCATCTCGGGGATTATGCCTAACTTGAATCATGCGCGGCCCTGGTTTGGCGTAGATTTTACGCTCGTCATGCGCCGCTGGAATAACCGTTTGGTGTTTGTGGCGGAGCATCTGACCCCGTGGCGTGCCACCGACTGGGAGGTGTGCGCCGTCGCGACCCTAGAGGCGGAAGGAAACCTGGTCTGGGAGCTTCGCGATGAGGTCCCCGGGCGCGGCGCCTATATTGAAGCCTTGGTGGGGCATATTGTGGATTCTCTAGGAACCGAGCCGCCCGTACTCGCCCCGGGCGAAGGCAAGGTTCTCTACGATGATTACGGCCAGGTCTCGTCGGTGCACGTCAATACGGGTGAAGCCATGCTGCGGGCGCTCATCACGCGCATCTGGTACGGGGTGGACCCGACAACCGGTCAGCGGGCACCGTACCTGTATGAGGCGCGGGTCAAAGATCAGTTTGATGAGGATTCCAGGGGCGGGTTCAGCACGATCGCGTGGAGTTCGCCCGAGAAGTTCTACTACTGGAGCTGGGATCGGGTTCCCGGGTTCGTGCCTGCGGTAACCGACCCCGAGATTCTGCGCCGCGACGAGGTGGATCTGCTGATTCCGCATCTTCCGGTTGCCCCCGGCGTACCCCCACAGGAGAATGAAGACGATGCAGCGGTGCCGTGGTTTTACGAGGCTTCAGGTGCTACGAAAGAGTAAGGCCAGATGTGCTAAGTGCAGCATCATGTTGTGGTGGCAAGCAGAGCTTGGCGTGCATGAATTAGTTTCCACGCTAGTACAAAGGTGCGGCTCATAACCTCGCAGAGAGCCATCATGATAAGGGCGCTGGCCCATGCATCCAGAGGAATGGAGCAGTCGAGAGAAAATCGATAAATCTGTTCCGCCCCACCGTGTTCTGCATATAAGCCAAAAACAAGACGTCCGCTCATCCCGACCAGCCAGAAAACGACAGCCCAGCCGCCTGCACGCGCATATATCTGGCGGTTCTGTGTATACACTGCCGTCGTCATACCGCACGCCACGCCGAGAATTAGCCCGATCGTTATGCATCCAATGATGAGCATCCACCCGTTGTTGTGCAGGGGGAAGCCCGTCATATATTCAATAACAGCCCATCCGACGAGAAGTATTGGCCAGATGAGGCTAAAAATTGTGAGTTTTCGCCCTCTAATTTGCCGTAGCACCAACATCATTAGGGCACAAGAAACCAAAATATCTATCAGCGTCATAATTATATCTCCACAGATATATCTTAGCAGATATACTTATGCCTGAATCTCGACCTTTTATACTGGAATCATGACTCTGGGGGAACTGTATCAACTTGCACGCATGCTGCGCGATATTACTATCACGGCTGGGTCACTTACCCATATGTCGGTACATCCGAGTGAAGCGATGGTATTTGAGGATATTGTGCAGCACCCCAACACGACTATTAACCAGGTTGCAGAGCGCACCCATCTAGCGCAGAGCCGTGTTTCGACAATGGTTAATGCCATGGTCGCAGAAGGTGCGGTTACGGTCAGTACCGACTCTCAAGATCAGCGCCGCAAGACGCTTCAGGCAAGCCCTCAGCTACTGCAAGACATCAAGTCTATAAACCCCGATGAAGCCATTCGCCAAGCTATACATCGACTTTATCCGAGCCTGTCGGAACATCAGATAGCGGATGTCACACAACACCTCGACCACATTTTTACCCTGCTCAGCGCAGACTCAAGGAGCGAGTCATAGCATATGCAGTACATTCTTTTACTCAGGAGCGTCAACCTGGGGAAGCTGCGTAAGGTGTCGATGCCCGAGCTGAAGAAGCGGCTGACTGCGCTGGGGTACGAGAACGTCACAAGCTATATCAACTCGGGGAACCTGCTATTTGTGAGCTCGCGGGATAAAACCACCGTGGCACAAGAGATCACCGAGCTGCTGGCGGAGCATTACGATTTTGAGATTCCATTCTCGCTTCTCACCGCTGACGAATACCGCAAGGATGCGCGCAACCTGCCCGAGTGGTGGAACGAGGACATGCCACGCCTGGACGCCATGTTTTTCACCATTGATGCTGATCGCGATGCACTCGCCGCCGAGCTCGAAACGCTGGATGTTCCCGACGAGGTGCTTCACGTAGGAACCTGCGCCGTCTACTTCGGTAACTACAGCACGCCCGACTACAAGAAAGCGCAGTACGGAAAGTTCATGTCAAAGAAAGCCTTCGCAAACCAGCTGACTCTGCGCAACGCCAAAACCTGCAACAAGATTCTAGACCTGCTGGATTAACAACGCCACCCCACCCACATCACAGTTTGAGTTTCGTATGGGGTGGGTGATCCGTTTAATCCGCCAACTAATCCTCAAAATCCACAGGACGGCGTTGGGCACGGCTGCGCGGCTGTAGTTCTAATTCAATATCGGCGGCGTCGAGTGGCATCAAAGCGTCTAAACCACTCCGAACGGATTTAGACTGCAAAGTCTTCTCATACTCGGTATAGGTCATGAGCACGTATGCGGGTTCGCCCCGATTGGTAATAATGACTGGTTCGGTTTGTGCCGTTTTCTGTGCTTGGCTGACGTTCTGCTTGAACTCTTGATTGGTCATCACGGTCATTACGATAGCTCCTTACGCAGCGATATATCTGCAAGAATAGGATGCGCCCCTGAGAACGGTAAGAAAACTCCTAAAATTACAGACCCCACAAACCGCGAGCAGATAGGATTTCGATGAGCAGATAACTGAGCGCTATCTTTTTGTCAAAATCCTATCTGCTCGCGGGAGTATTCGCGGGAATAAGAGGCTGAAGAGTCCTAAATCTTCCCGTTCACCACAACCGGCTCGGGCACCAGCTCAACCCCGAATTTCTCGGCAACACCGGCGCGCACAGCGCGGGCAATAGCGAAGATATCCTCAGCGGATGCGCCCCCGCGGTTCGTAATCGCCAGCGTATGCTTGGTCGAGAGCGAGGCGCGACCGCCCGCAATCTCGCGCGAATCACCTTCGAGCCCGAAGCCTTTCTCGAACCCAGCGTGCTGAATCAGCCAGGCGGCGGAGAGCTTCACATGCTCCTCGCTCTCCTGCTGCTCGGTTCCGAACACTCCGGTGCGCGTTACTACCGGGAAACGCGGCGCATCCTCAGGCAAAGAATCAAGCACAGACACCGGCACAATCGGGTTCGTGAAGAACGAGCCGGTCGAGAAGGTATCGCGGTCGGAGGCATCCAGCACCATCCCCTTGGAGGCACGCAGCGTCAGCACCTTATCCCGCACCAGCGCGGATTCGGCACGCTTCCCCACCTGCACACCCAGGCTCTTCGCCAGTTCCCCATACTTAATGGGTGAAGACAGGCTGCCGAGCGTGAACTGGAAATCCACGGTCAGCACCACATAGCGCGGCGAGCCGTTCACCATGTTTTGCTTCAGAATTGAATCGCGGTAGCCGAAACGCAGATCGGCGTTTGCAAAAGTCTTGAACTTTCCCGTCTCGCGGTCCCAGGTGCGCACGGACGCAATGAACTCGCTAACCTCCACCCCGTAGGCGCCCACATTCTGCACGGGGGTTGCGCCCACGGTCCCGGGAATACCCGACAGTGCCGCCGGGCCGGACCATTCTTTTTCAATGCTCAGCTGCACGAAATCATCCCACACAGCACCCGCCTGCACGCGCACATTCGCGCCACCGCACGCAGGAATGGGCAGCTCCTCAACCCCGGTGGATGCAATATGCACAACGGTACCGTCAAACCCGGCATCAGAAACCAGCAGGTTTGAGCCGCCACCCACGATCAGCACGGGTTCGTTGGCAGCATCGGCGGAGGAAACGGCCTCGACAATCTCGGCTTCAGTCGTGGCGCGGATGTATGTGCGGGCAGGTCCGCCAACTTGGGCGGTAGTGATCTCACTCAGCAGCTTTTCAGTCATGTCTTTAAGAATACCGGTCTGTCACGTTTTATTCCGTTAGGGTCAGCTAAACCTTATGGCAGGCCCGCCCCGTAGTCGGAGCGGACCTGCCATAACTCAACGCACAGTCACACAGAGTATCGACTGCAAGGCGCAGCCTAGGCAAATTTCACTACGGCCTGAGTCTTCATCAGAACCTTCTGCTGCCTGCCTTCACCGTCGTCAGCGGTAACGGTAAGGTCGATGCGAGCCGTGCGCACATCCTCATCCACGGCGCCTACCTTGCCGGTAATCGTCAGCGCATTCGTGGGGGTGTCCGGGTTGTCGCCGCCGGGCGCATCCGGCACCGGTACGGGCTTGGTGAAGCGAGTCTGGTAGTCCACGATTGCACCCGGATCGCCCGCCCAATCGCTCACCAGCTGCACGGCGGTGCCCATCGTGAGCATACCATGCGCAATCACGCCGGAAAGCCCCACGGACTGGGCAAAACGCTCGTTCCAATGAATCGGGTTGAAGTCACCGGATGCGCCCGCATACCGCACCAGTGATGCACGCGAAATCTCGACGGTTCGGGAACCGATCTCTTGCCCTTTTTCGAGTTCTGCAAAGTTTACGGACATTATTCGCCTTCCTCGTCGGCGCGTACCAGCAGGGATGAAATACAGGTGGTAACGGGGTTTCCGTCGGCATCGGTGATTTCTTCGCGGGTGGTGAGCATGGCGCCCACACCCATCACACGCACGGAATCCACATGAACTTCGGTGCGCAATTCGTCCCCCGCCACGATGGGACGGTGATGCGTAAAGCGCTGGTCGGCGTGCACCACACGAGAGAAATCGATGCCCGCAGATTTATCACCAATCAGAGCGGCATCGGCAGCTTGGGACAGGATGATAGCGAAGGTGGGCGGGGCGATCAGGTCTGCGTAGCCTGCGGCGCGTGCCGCCTCAACGTCATGATGCAGAGGGTTTTCGGCGTGTACGGCGCGGGCAAATTCCCGGATCTTCTCGCGACCGACGACGTAGGTGCCCTCGGCGGGGTACACGCGACCCACAATGTCAGGGTTAATACTCATACCCACCAGTCTATCGGGTTGGTACCGTAGCTGCCGCCGCTTACCGCGAACATAAAGGTATCCATGAGCATAGGGAGCGTAGACTAAAAGGGTACTTTTTCTCGTTCTGAAAGGAGCCATCATGTCTATCCCGTTCTCGGTCCTTGATCTTATGCCCACGCGCCCCGATGATTCTCACGCGCAGACCATGCGCAAGACGGTTCAGGCGGCGCAGGCGGCTGAGCGTTTTGGGTTCAACCGTTTCTGGGTTGCCGAGCATCATAACGCGGGTTCGCTGCTGTCGTCGGCAACGGTCGTGGTGATGGCAGAGCTCGCCGCCGCAACCGAGCGCATCCGGGTGGGTTCGGGCGGCATTATGCTCCCCAACCACGCCCCCTATGTAGTGGCAGAACAGTTTGGCACCTTAGAGGCGTTCCATCCCGGGCGCATTGATCTGGGTTTGGGTCGTGCGCCCGGTACCGACCCTATGACCGCGCAGGCGCTTCGTCGCGATAATTCTGCGGCCATGAATTTCCCCGCCGAGGTAGAAGAGATTCAGCGCTATCTGGGTGAGCCCTCCCCCATGCGCCGCGTACACGCTATCCCCGGGCAAGGGTCCAATGTGCCGCTCTATATTCTGGGGTCATCAACTTTCGGGGCCTCTTTGGCGGCTAAGCTGGGTCTGCCGTTCTCGTTTGCTTCACACTTCGCCCCGGCTGCCCTGCAGGATGCGCTCAATGTCTACCGCAATAACTTCACCCCGTCGCAAACCCTGGATAAACCCTACGTTATTGTGGGTGCAGGGTCGCTGGTTGCCGAAACGGATGAGCAGGCGCAGCATCTTTTCACGACTGCGCAACAGCACGCCCTGGGGATTATTCGCGGGCGTCCGCAGTTCTCTCCGCCAGTCGACGATATGGAAAAGCTGTGGAGTCCTGCCGAGAAACGGCATATCTCCTCAATGCTTCAGGAGGCGGTGGTCGGTTCCCCGCAAACGGTTCAGAGCAAGCTCGAAGATTTGGTTGCCCGCACCGGTGCAGACGAAGTGATTATCACGAGCACGCCGTGGGAGTTTGAAGACCGCATTCGAAGCTACGAATTGCTTTCGGAGCTGCCGATTTTCCAGAAAACCAATTAGACTAACGAGGATTTATCTCACCTCTTCTGAGCGATTTACCACATACTTCTGGCATGTCTTGGCATAAGGTTTATGAGGCTTTACCCTAGATATATAAAATAACTTTTATATATTATTGGTAAGCCCCTTCCCCACACCAAGACATGCCAGAACAACAAAAGGTACGCTCATGAGCTCGGAAGACCAGTATTCTTCTGCCCGCACCCGTTCCCAGAACCCAGACCTGCGTCCGCGAATTGCACTCGCCTTTGGGCTTGCTGCAGCGATTGTCGTAATCCAGTTCGTCGGATCTCTTATGACGGGCAGTCTCGCCCTTCTTACCGATACGGCGCACGCGCTCACCGATGCCTCCGGACTGCTAGTCGCTTTGATAGCGGCGACTCTCGCGCTGAAGCCCGCAACGGCACAACGAACCTGGGGATTCCGACGCATCGAAGTTCTTGCAGCACTCGCCCAAGCCACCTTACTGATGGCGGTCGGTCTTTATGCGGCCTTTGAAGGGATTCATCGTCTCTTCGAGCCTCCAGAGGTACCGGCTTCCGAACTTTTGCTCTTCGGCGTCATTGGTTTGGCGGCAAATATTGCCGGAATCATGGTGCTTTCTGGGCGCCGTGATGCGAACTTTAATATGCGCGCTGCGTTCCTTGAAGTCCTCAACGATGCACTTGGTTCCGTGGGCGTCATCGTCTCTTCACTCGTTATAGTCTTCACCGGCTTCATGCAGGCCGATGCCATTGCGGGCTTATTCATTGCGGCGCTAATTGTTCCTCGCGCGGCAAAGCTCATGCGTGAGACCACCGGTGTACTGATGGAGTTCTCTCCCCAAGGGCTGGATCTTGAAGAAGTGCGTCGCCATATATTGACCGTGCCGGGTGTACATGAGGTTCACGATATACATGCCTCAACCATAGCAACGGGTCTGCCCGTACTGACCGCTCATATCGTTATCGCCGATAAATGCTTCACGAATGGTGAGGCCCTGGAAATCTTGCGGCAAGCCCGAACCTGCGTATCCGAGCATTTCGAGGTATCTATTAGCCACTCGACCTTCCAGCTTGAGAATGCGCTTTTCGGGCAGACAGAACCCGAAGAGACCCAACACCCTTAGATACGTGTGACCCATTTAGCCACCCGAAAGGCACAAACAAAAAAGCCTGCCTCATACGAGACAGGCTTAGCTGAGCCCCGACCGGGAATCGATCCCGGGACCTCCATCTTACCAAGATGGCGCTCTACCACTGAGCTATCGGGGCGTAGCGGTGGACGGGCTCGATCCGTCGACCTCACGATTATGAGTCGTGCGCTCTAACCAGCTGAGCTACACCGCCAGAACATCAACCTTGCAGGCCAATGCGAGAGCCCCGACCGGGAATCGATCCCGGGACCTCCATCTTACCAAGATGGCGCTCTACCACTGAGCTATCGGGGCAACAGATAAAAGTTTACAGTATCCTAAACCACCCGCGCAAATAAGGGTTAGGTGTTCTGTGACACTTTGTTTTAGCCCTAAAAATAGGCGTTTTTACACCGTTTATTCGCGGATGCGCCCACCGGTTTTTCCGTCCACAATACCGGCGGGCGCATCCCGCTTTTATGAAATAACGAAACGCCTTATTTTACGGCTAACTTTCACAGACTAGTAGCGTTTACCGTGTGACTTTCCGCGGCGATCATCCCGACCACCACGGTGATCATCGCGACGGGACCGGAACCCGCCATCGCGGCGATCGTTGCGGCGGAAACTGCGGCCACCGCCTCCCTGAGGTCCCCGATCCTTACGGATGTTGATGAACTCACCGGCAATCTTGGTATCACGCAGACGATCGAAGAAACCCTTGGGCAGGTCTTCGGGAAGACCCACGATCGTGAAGTGCTGGCGAATATCGATCGAGCCGATCTGTGAGCCCTTAATACCGCCCTCGTTTGCAAGCGCGCCCACAATGGCAGAGGCTTTAACCCGAGAGGCGCGGCCCACGTTGAGTTTGTAGTTCACCATGCCTTCGTCGCTGTGGTTTCGCCCCTTCTTGGGCCCGCGTTTGCCGCGGTCCTTGGTGTCGTCGGCGAAAGCGCGGGATTTACGGGCAATATCGTCGTTTTCATCGAGGAAGAAGGCGCGACCTTGCTGTGCAATGACGGCGAGCGCGGCGGCAATGTCTTCTGCCGTGGTGTCGTGCTCGTTTTCATAGTCTTCGATGATCTTGCGGAAGAAGTTTAGGTCTTCCGTTTCGATCGTTTCGGTGATCTGCTCGGCGAAGCGCTGTTTACGGCTGCTGTTCACGTCTTGCGCGGTGGGCATATGCATTGGCTCAACCTTTTGACGGGTTGCCTTTTCGATCTGCCGCAGCATGTATTTTTCGCGCGGAGTTACGAAGAGTATCGCTTCGCCGTCGCGTCCGGCTCGACCGGTACGCCCGATGCGGTGCACATAGGATTCGGTGTCGTGCGGAATATCGTAGTTCACCACGAGGGAGATGCGTTCAACATCCAGTCCGCGGGCGGCTACGTCGGTTGCTACGAGAATGTCGATGCGTCCGTCGCGCAGCGCATCCACGGTGCGTTCGCGCAGCTGTTGGGGAATGTCGCCGTTAATAGCTGCCGCTTGGAAACCGCGTGCTTTGAGTTTATCGGCTACTTCTTCGGTTTCTTTTTTGGTGCGCACGAAGACGATAATGCCGTCGTAGTTTTCGACTTCGAGCACGCGGGTCATGGCGTCAAGTTTGTGGGAGTGCATGACCTGCATGTAGCGCTGGCGGATGTTCGCCCCGGTGGTGGTCTTGGTTTTGACGCGCACCTCGGTGGGGTCGTTGAGGTATTGCTGAGCGATTTTGCGGATCGAGTTGGGCATGGTGGCTGAGAAGAGTGCCACCTGTTTGGCGTCCGGGGTACCTTCGAGAATGGTTTCTACGTCTTCGGCGAAGCCCATGCGCAGCATTTCGTCGGCCTCATCCAGTACCAGGTATTGCAGGTTTGAGAGGTCGAGCGAGCCCTTTTCGAGGTGGTCGATCACACGCCCGGGGGTGCCGACGACTACCTGTGCGCCGCGGCGCAGTCCGGCAAGCTGGGGTCCGTAGGGTGAGCCGCCGTAGATGGGAAGCACAGTGAAGTCTTCCATGTGGGTTGCGTAGGAGGAGAAGGCCTCGGCAACCTGCAGGGCGAGCTCACGGGTGGGGGCAAGTACAAGCACCTGGGTGTCTCGGGAAACGCCGTTGATATCGGCAAGTTCTGCCATGCGGGAGAGCGCGGGCAGCGCGAAGGCTGCGGTTTTGCCGGTACCGGTCTGCGCCAGACCCACCACATCGTTGCCGTCGAGCAGCGGCGGGATGGTCTGTTCCTGGATGGGGGAAGGTTTCTCGTAGCCGACTTCTTCGAGTGCAGAGAGCACTCGGGGGTCTAGCCCCAGGTCGGTGAATCGGGTGCCTTCTTCTTCGTGGCTTTCGTGAGTATTGTCTTCAGTATTCTTCTTAGTGGCCGCGTTGTCTTCTCTAGGCTCTGCTGTCATGCTTTCTGCAGCGTCTGCTTTTTCGTTCGCGGGTTTTTCACCGGTTTCTAGGGAAGATTCTTCAACGGTTTTTTCTACAGATAAGGTCTCTTCGGTATTGCCGAGCGTAGCGCCTTGTTCGGTGTTCTCGGCAGGAATATTTTCAGTCACTTTTTCCTCATTTTGCTGGGGTGTTCGGGCGCACGCTTTTCGGCGCCGTTCGGATTCCCCTACACATTCCAGCCACATTCTGCGCGCCTTATTATCAGGCGGGCGAGCAAGACAACGCAACCCGGGCATCCGGTAAGGCGGAGGCACTCAGGGATAGGATTTCTCTACGCTGGGGGTTGGTCTTGAATTTCTCGGTGACACGCAAGTCTCGGCACATCTGGAATGAGGTGCGATGTGTATTGACGCCACGAGGCGGCATAGCATACTGAGTTCGGTGATTTTGAGTTCGGCGCCAAGAATGAGGTTAGTAACCGATTCGACCGGTTGGGGGCGCACAAGACCTGTATCGGGGGTACCCGTCTTTATAAGTGTACCCTACTTTGGTGCGGCAACGCGCCGGATGCGCGCAAACCCCGGTTTTTCGCCGCGGGTTCTAAGCAAAATAGCCCCTTCAGGTCATGGAAACATGGATGTGCAAGGCTATTTCCCCATACTACTGCGCGCTTGCGGAATGCAGCGCGCAGGGCGGTGGGATGGGTACGCCTAAGATATTTTACGCACGACCTCAAGGGAACCGTAAGTACCCACCTGCGCATAGGGGTGCCCATAACGGTCAGCAGCATACTGTGCGGTGTTTTGCGGCGGGTTACCTCCCCACGCTGAGCCGCGCTTATCGATCACCACGTAGTCGGGCGCCGGTTCTCCCGCATGCCCAATCCAGTAGACAGTTCGCCCCGGAATAAGTTGGGTGAGGGTCGAGAGGTCTGCCGCAACGCTTACATCCTGCGGTACCGCCTCAACAGCCTGCATACGGCTCGTTTCGGAGGCCGTCAGCCGGTTGCTGGTGAACGAAGACTTGGTCAAATCGGCAAGCGGCTGGTCGGACGTGGGTGTAACGGTCGGAATAATCGAGACCAGCAGCGCAACCGCCGGGAAGAACCAGAGCGGAACACGGCGGACGGACTGGCGCAGATTCTCGACCCATCCGATGGGTTGATCCCCGGTTTCTGCCGGTTCATCCTCTGATTCTTCGTCTTCCGCAAGCGGCTTCGGATGCGCCAGCACCTTCCCGTACCGCAAGTTGAGGATAACCTCTAGAAGAGCGAGGAAAGCCACGGGCATCAGCACGAGCGAGTAGTGCCAGGTGCTCAGCCAGTACGCCTCCGTATTTGAGAGCAGACGCCACAGAAGCGTGGGCAGAATGACGATAGCGAACGGGCTCGCAACCCAGATGATCGCGCCGCAGAAAAGCAGCAGCAGAATCGTCCAGACCTTCTGGTCATAGTTAAAGATGGTGATCGCAGAACCGAGCGGATCGGCGAAAGCGCCGTATACATCAACCTTATCGCCGTAATCGAACTGCCCGTTGGCGTTAAAGAGCGGAAGAATAAGCGCAACCGCGGCATAAGACCAGAAGAGGCCCCAGAGTATCAGCATGGTTGATTCAGCGGCACCCCGCGTCTTAACCCAGGAATTAAAGGTGTTGCGGATGCGCTCACCCCGCGGCAGCGGTTTATCCTCAGGATTCTGGGGGAAGAGCTCGTCGAGCCCTTTGCGTATCCACCCAGTGCGGACGAATGCGACAATACCGATCATCGCGGCAGTAACGCCCATATCTTCTTTGACGAAGGCAAGCGGGGCAGCCCACAGACAAGCACGAATAATATAGCGGGAGCGTTCATCAGCATTGATGCGACCGGCAAGCACCAGATTACCCAGCGCCCCACACAAGAACGGCAGAGCGAACGCAACCTCATGGAACTGCGCAGCCACCGCCTGCTGCACCCCGTAGCTGAGGGCGAAGGCAGCACCCAGAAGAACACCCACAAAAGTTCCTGCGGGTTCGGGTTTGGCGCTTGAGAGGGCACATGCCCGCTGTGTAAACCGCACCATCATATAGACGCTGGCGGCAATCATAAAATTCTGGACCACTAGAAGCGTCAGCGGCGAGGGGAAAACCGCATACACAGGCCCTAAAAGCACCAGAATAGGATGAAAATGATCGCCCCACAGATTAAAATCGGTCCCCTTAATCTGCACAATTGGCATGTCGAAATGCGAATATGCCTGCGCCATCTGCGTGAAAATCGCAAGATCCCATGAAGGGGTAATCCAGTGCTTAAGCTGCTGAACGGAGTAATAGCAATAGAGGGCAAAAACCGCTAGGGCGAGCATAATCGCCACCAGCACTCTGCCCGCGGTCACCGAACGATGTGCCCGGGTATGTTGTGATGCAGAAGTTTTCGCCGATTTCTCGGTAGGTTCCGAGTCGGGTGCACTCACCTCAGCCGCCATGCGTTTTCCTCGTGTTTGTTGTGTTTGGTGCCCGGTGGCAAGCACACACGTTCTTAAGTTACGCTACGTCGCCGGTGCGCCCGCTCACCTGTGAAATATATAGTTACTACTCAGGGTATCCTATTATTAAACGTTATCCCGAGATCTGCGCCTTTTTTACGCAGTTAACTCAAGATATATCTCACGCGCATATTTTCTCCCCTACACGCTAAGGATGCTGTGCCCACCGAATCCGTGCCTGATGCCGCATACCGCATCGAGCTTTCCCGCTTACCGATGCGCACCTCGGCGCTGACGGCGCGCATCACGGTAGGAATACAGGCGCTTATTTACCCGTACGTTCCGGTGCATGTAGGACAGACACTCGGTCGTTTACAGCGCGGCCCGACCGATCCGACTTTTCACCGTCTGCGTGCCCCGCGTTCTGAGCGCTCACACGCGGCAGACGATACTCTGTGGATCGGGGCGCGCACGCCGTCCCTGCAGCTGCCCGCGACCCTGCACTTTACCCGCCGTTTCGAGGGCGCAACCTCTGCGCTGAATGCTCCGGTTCAGGTTTGCCTGTGGGCGGAGTCCTCCCCCGCTATATCCGACGATGCATTCCCTACCGAACAGGTCTACAGCGAGCTTGAAGACTTTGCCTCCCTTATGCCCGCGTGGCTGGGCCTGCACGATCCCCGAGAAGAGTTTGCGAAGCTCCCCGCTTTTGAGCATCTGCCGCTAAAAATTCGGCGTGCTTATCGTGAGAATCCGGGGCTACGGCTGAGCGCATCCGGGCAGCTTACCCGGCATATGTTAGCGGCGATCGTAGAACAGCGGGTGACCCAACCGGAGGCTTTTGACGCACTGCGCTGGATTATCATGCGATACGGCGAGTCCGCGCCCTTCAGCGGCAATCCGGCACAGCCTCCTCATCTGCGGGTGTACCCTACTGCTCAGGTTCTAGGCACAATTCCCTCATGGGATTGGCATCGTGCGCGGTTAGATTCCGCCCGATACAGCGCGATTTACCATTTTGCCCAACGCGCCGATGCACTCGAACGCCTTGGGGCAACCGGTCGTATCGTACACCTTGCGGCGGCTCTCGACGATATTCCGGGGGTTGGTCCCTGGTCGGTGGCGGAAGCTCTTCAAGGTTTCTGCGGGCATCCGGATGCTGTCAGCGTGGGCGACTACCACTTAGCGCATACAGTGGGGTTTGCTTTTACGGGAGAACGCACCGACGACGCCGGAATGCTTCGCCTGCTTGCCCCTTACGCCGGTCATCGGCAGCGGGTTGTGCGCCTTATTCAGGAGGCGGGCATTCGCAAACCCAGGTATGGTGCGCGTATCAGTATTCCGGATTACCGGGATTTTTAATATGCGTGTGGAGCCGGTACCGTAAAAAGTACCGACTCCACACGCATAAACCACCCTTCACCGGGCGGGTTTATCACCTAACTATCTCTATGATGAAATGGCTAGTTCTGCTCTGCAGTTGCCATTTCTTCACGAACCTTATCCATATCGAGTTCGCGGATCGAAGTAATCACCTGCTCAAACTGGGACTCATTGAGCGCACCGGGCTGGGAGAAGACGAGAATACCGCCGCGGAAACCCATAATGGTGGGAATGGAGGTAATGCCTGCGGCCTGTGCCAGCTGACTCTGATCCTCGGTATCCACCTTGCCGAAGACGATATCGCTGTACTTCTCGGAGGCTGCCTCGTAGACGGGAGCGAACTGCTTGCAGGGACCGCACCAGTCTGCCCAGAAATCGAGGAATACGATATCGTTACCCTCGACAGTCGAGGTAAGGTTCTGCTGGGTGATTTCAATAGTAGCCATGGAGATAACGCTACACCCTGCACGTACATTGCGCTAATTTTTCACTCACAGACTAATAAATAGTTTAAAGCGCGTCATAAACCCTATTTTTTTGCCGTGAGCGGGCATTTTTGTCGGGTGTGCGAGGGTGCCAGATGCAAAGAACCCGGCTACCGAAGTAACCGGGTTCTTTTTAGGGTGGCAGATGAGGGATTCGAACCCCCGTAGGCTGTGCCAGCTGATTTACAGTCAGCCCCCTTTGGCCGCTCGGGTAATCTGCCGAACTAGCTAGGCTAGAAGTTCGCTCAAGCGAACAGAGACTACTGTACAGGTTTTTAATGAACTTGTGAAGCCAGAGCCTAGCTTTGTGACGAATACAACTTTTTGGGCTGTTTTTCGTTTTCGGAGGCTATTTTTCAGGCGAGTTTACAGGTCGCCGTCCTGCTCCATCAGAAGCGTAATTTCCAAATGCTCAAGATAGCGTAGCGCCTGTTCAACTGTGCACATCTCGCTTCGAATCTCACGAGCAAGATCGCGCCGCACTCCCTCGAAGCGGGCAACGAGTTTGGGATCTGTCAGCGTTGAGCCGATTCCCTCGAAGGCAGGAGGCTCAACAACATCCGAAGAATCTTCGCTCTGAACCGCATCCACTCGCTCTGCCTCGGGGATGTTCTCAGGTTCAGAACCAATCGAACTGTAGAGGTCAAGGAACAGCAGGGTTTCAGCATCGCGAGCTTCTTCGCGATTCACGCTGCCGGTCGTTGACGAGTATTGTGTAGCCATGTTTCCATTCTGGATGTTCAAGGTTAACAACAGCTGAGAAATGCATCAATGAACCTGAAAATTATCTGTGAGCGCAACAGAAAACAGGTATTCTATGAGGGACAGATACCGTCGTATTCCGCACAAACACAACGAAAGGACATAGTTTTATGGCAAGCGAATCTTCTTTCGATATTGTCTCAAAAGTTGATAAACAAGAGGTCGCCAACGCCCTGCACCAGGCACAAAAAGAGGTTTCGCAGCGTTACGATTTCCGCGGTGTCGGTGCTGAGATCGACTTCTCAGGCGAGAAGATTCTCATTAAGGCAAACGCCCAAGAACGAGCTCTCGCGGTGCTCGACGTTTTCCAATCAAAGCTCGTCAAGCGCGGTATTTCGCTAAAGTCCCTGGACGCAGGCGACCCCTACGCTTCGGGTAAAGAGACCCGCATCGAATGCTCCATCAAGGAAGGTATCGCACAGGATCAGGCTAAGAAGATTTCCAAGCTGATCCGCGATGAAGGACCTAAGGGTGTGAAGGCTACGATTCAGGGCGATGAGCTACGTGTGTCCTCAAAGTCTCGTGATGATCTGCAGAGCGTGATTTCACTGCTTAAAGGTGCAGATCTTGACGTTGATCTGCAGTTCGTGAATTATCGCTAGATACCTCTGCTGTGCACGTAGCATCAGTGCACCATTAAGGCGGGGTGGTTACCAGTTCTGGTAACCACCCC